>CANRAC010000145.1 GCA_947628495.1 uncultured Bacilli bacterium | reverse complement strand
CTAATAACTTGGTTACAGGGGGAGTTAGTGGTCTTTCCATAATTTGCCAAAAATTTTTTGGTTTAGATGCTAGTATCTTTATTTATATTTTTACTTTTATTATTTTAATCATTAGTTTCTTTACTTTAGGAACGAAAGAAAGTTTAAAAGGTTCATTAGGAGCAATTTTATATCCCGTAATGGTTAGTGTTACAGCCCCTTTAGCTAATTATCTCAATGCTCATTATGTTTTAGACAATTTATTAATTGAAGTTTTAGTGGCTAGCTTGCTGATGGGCTTTGCTAGTGGCATTATTTATAAAGTTGGTTATTCGACGGGCGGGAATGATACAGTTGTCCAAATCATTAATAAGTATGCGAAGATTCCTATGGGAAAAGCCACTTTTATTAGTAATGTAGTTATTATTTTATTAGGTGGAGCCATTTTTGGTATTAATAATGTTGTTTATGCTATTATTATTGTAGCCATTGAAAGCATGGTCGTAGATAAAATCTTACTTGGTATATCTGATAGTAAACAATTCTTTATTCATACTAAAGAATTATCTAAGGTTAGAGAACTAATTATTGAAAAATTAAATACAGGTGTTACGGTTATTGAAACAAAAGGAGGGTTTACGCATAAAAAAAATAAAATGTTAATGTGTGTTGTAGCTACGAAAGATTATTATTTATTTAAAGAGGCAGTCTTAGAAATAGATCCCGAAGCTTTCTTTGTTATTAATGATTGTTATGAAGTATCAGGAGGAGTTAAAAGAAATCCCACACCTTTTATTTAGCCTTTTGGAAAAGCCGAAATTTACCATTTATTAAATGGTATTTTTTTGCTATAATGGATGTAATAGTAGGTGGTAAAATGAAGTTCATAAAAATACAAGACTGTTATAAAGTATATAAAAATGGTGTTACAGCTACTGCGGGGTTGAATTTAGAAATAAGTAAAGGAGAATTTGTTTTCATTATTGGGGCGACAGGATGTGGAAAATCGACTTTGATTAAAATGCTTTACCGGGAAGAAAAACCAACGAAAGGCAAAGTAATAGTTGGAGGAATAGATGTTGCCAAATTACGTAATGGAAAAGTTTATAAATTAAGAAGAAAATTAGGAATTGTTTTTCAAGATTTTAAATTGTTACCAAAATTAACTGTTTTTGAAAATGTGGCCTTTCCTTTAAATAGTATGGGGCTTAAAAAAAGTGAGATTAAACCGCGCGTGTTAAAAGCTTTAGAGTTAGTTGGTTTAAAAGAAAAAGTGCGTAGTTATCCCAATGAACTTTCTGCCGGTATGCAACAACGTGTTTGTATTGCCCGCGCTATGGTTAATAGTCCCAAGTTATTAATTTGTGATGAACCGACTGGTAATTTAGATCCTGAGACTTCCAAAGAAGTTATGGACGTATTAGATTCCATTAATAAAGAGTTAGGAACAACAATTGTTATGGTTACCCATGATAAGGATATTGTTAATAGAATGAAAAAAAGAGTTATTCTTTTAGATAATGGTATCCTTGCTAGTGATGAATTGAAAGGAAAATATAAAGCCCATGAAACCGTTTAGAATTTTATTTCGCAGTATAAACGATGGCTTGCGAAGTGTTTTTAGGAATTTTAGTTTAAGTACAGCTTCAATATTATGTACAACAATTACTTTGATTTTAGTATCTTTAGCGATTTTAGTATCGATAAACGTTAATAGTTTTACCAAAGACTTAGAACATGATTTAACTATAGTGGTTTTTATGGATCGTGATTCGACTGATGAAGATGCTGAGGTAGTCCAAAGGAAGATCGAAGGCTTATCGAATGTGGATAGCGTCGAATATGCTTCGAAAGAAGTAGTAAAAGCTGAGATGATGGGAGAATCTGATACCTTTAGTGCTATTATGGGTAGTTGGAATGCTGATACTAATCCTCTGCAAAATGAATTTACAATTAAAGTTAAAGAAGCGGAAGGTTTAAATAAGACAGCTAAAGAAATTGAAAAATACGATAAAGTTGATTCAGTCCAATATGGTGAAGGTATGGTTGAAAAAATGGTATCTTTATTTGGCGTTATACAAAAATCAACAATTGTAATTGTTGTTGCTTTAGTTGTAGTTACGGCTTTCTTAATTAGTAATACAATTAAGATTACCATTTTCTCGCGTCGTAATGAAATAGAAATTATGCGTCTTGTTGGAACTAGTAATTTTGTTATTAGATTACCATTTTTATTCGAAGGTTTCTTCTTAGGCATAATTGGTTCAATAATTCCGATTTTAATAACAATTTATGGTTATATGTTTGCTTATGATAAGTTAGGTGGCTATTTATTTAGTAATATAATTAGAATGGTAAAACCAACAAGCTTTGTCTTTACAGTAGCTTTAGTTTTATTAGCTATCGGAGCTATTGTTGGTATGTTTGGTAGTTTCCGTTCTGTTAGAAAGCACTTGAAGATATGAAAAAGATATTGGTTATATTATTTACAATCCTATTTATGGGCTTTTCCCTAGTAACGGGGGATTTA
>CANRAC010000144.1 GCA_947628495.1 uncultured Bacilli bacterium | reverse complement strand
GCCGTTTAGCTTCCATAATTCAAGGTTGTACCGATACAACCTTTTATGTGATGACCTTATATTTTGGTAGTGTCAAAATTTTAAAAACGAGATACGCTATTAAAGTAGGTTTATTTGCTGATTTATGTGGGATAGTAGCAGCCTTTATTATTGCTAATTTATTTTTTTAAACTAAATAATATGGTATAATACCTTGCGAGGGAAAAAATATGGAAAGATTACAAAAGGTGATTGCCAGTAGTGGCTATGCTTCCAGACGCAAAGCGGAGGAGTTAATTAAAGCCGGAAAAGTTTATGTTAATGATCAAAAAGTCACTCAACTGGGAACAAAAGTTAATCCTAGCGATGATATTAGAATTGCTGGTCAGCATTTAACATTAGAAAAAAAAGAATATTATCTTTTAAATAAACCAAGAGGAATAATTAGTAGTGCCCATGATGACAAAGGGCGCAAGACTGTGGTCGATCTAATTGAAACAAATGCCCGCATTTATCCAATTGGTAGGCTTGATTATGATACAACGGGCTTAATAATTTTAACTAATGATGGCACTTTAGCACAAAAGCTTGCTCATCCTTCCCAAAAGGTGGAAAAGACTTATATTGCCAAATTAGATAAGATTTTAACTACTGAAGACTTTTATCAATTAAAAAAAGGGGTAATGATTGAGGGGAAAAAAGTAATTCCCACTAAACTCAAAATTAAAAGCAAAGATAAACAAAAACAGACCTCGTTAATTGCTATTTCCATAGTAGAAGGTCGAAATCATATTGTCAAAAAAATATTTAATCAATTAGGCTATGATGTCAAGAAATTAAAAAGAGAAAGTTATGATTTTCTCACCTTAGGCAATTTAAAATCGGGAGAATATCGAGAACTTTCTTTAAAAGAAATCAAAAAATTATATAGATAACAGGGTGGTTTATAATGAATAGTGAGCTATTAATAACAAAGTATCGCAATAAAAAAAGTGTAACAACTAAAGAAATATTGGCTTTAGGATATAATAAACATAACATTGAAAAAATGCGCAGGGAAGGAATTATAGCTCGTCAAAAACGGGGAATTTATAAAGTAGTAGAAAATCGAAACTATAATGATTTAATGTTCGAAGTCCGTCGTTTAGAAAAAAATCATAATTATGAAGAAGCGATAATATATGCTCAAGAAGCTTGCAAATTGCAGACTAATATTAAAGCTGATTTATCTATTTTGGCTGATTTAATTATTTTAGAACGCTATGAAGAAGCTTCGACATGTGTCCACAAAATATTAAAAACTTATTTAAATGGGGGAAAAATTTTGCTATATTATAAGAATTCTTTTAATATATTAGTGAATATTTTAAATTATTTTTATCCTTTACATTCTTCTATATTACAGCAAATTCCTCCAAAAACCGAAGAATTTAGTAAAAAAGATGCGGGCACTTTGTATTACATAGCGGCGGTAGATCATTTAGAGAATAATTCTTTAGCTATAGCCCAAAAAAATATTGAAAAATCTTTAGCGCAAATTCCATATAAATTTCGAACTAGAGCTTTTATGACTCAAACCCTTAATGTTTTGATTCCCAAAATTTTTAATAAACAGCAAGAACAAGAAGGTTTTACTTTTGAGGGTGTCATAAAACTTAAAAAATTATCTGCTCAGATTAGGGAGCAAATCCTTAACCTAGTTACGAGTAATAAATACGAAGAAGCTAAAAAATTACTAGAAAAGAAAATGGATATCGATCGAAGAAGTTGCCAAATTAACCAAATATATAATAAGAATATTTTAATTTTGCTTACTGAAATCCAAAATTTACAAAGAAATGGCCAATCTTCTTATAAAAATAGTAAAATAACATTTTCTAACACATCAACTACTGATTTTAAGCTAGAAAGATATATTAGATTACATGATTTTCAAAATGCCTATAAAGTCGCTTGTCACTATAAATGTAACTTGTTAATAAAAACTCTTTTGAAAAAAATAGATAACTATAATGTAGCTTTAAGAGAGATGGCTTCTAAAGACGATATAATTAATGAATCAATTGAAAAAATAATTAGAAACAAGAAAAAGTATAAAAATTATAATATTACTAAAAAGATGGATTACTATTTAGCATCTAAAAAATTATCATTATTTGATTATCATATAGCCTGCCTTAATATTGCTAAAAGGTTATATATTGCCCGTTGTTTTGAATTAGGAGACTTATATTATTATAAGGCAATGCCAGGAGAATTTAAAAGCCCTAAACTTTATCAAGGGGTAGCCCGCTATAAAGAAAAAATAAAACTAGTTCGAGATTATATCCAAGAACAACAAAAAAAGCACCAATAGGTGTTTTTTTAAGATTCACTTTTGGTAGCCATAACCGTTGAGGCTTGTTGATAATCAGCATCCATAGTTACTTCACCTTCATAAGCATCATCAGTTTTAGCTAGTCTTATAGCTGCAGTAGGGCAAGATTCAATCGCCGTTTGTAAAGCTTCGCTTTTTAAATTTTCATTAGAAATTACTTCGGAAAGTCCATC
>CANRAC010000143.1 GCA_947628495.1 uncultured Bacilli bacterium | reverse complement strand
TGGTCCTAATGGTAGGAGGCGTTAAAGCTGCTGAATGTAAAGATTTCTTTATACAAAATGAAGATGGTACACAATACACCTGTGCTACAAGCTTTAAAAATGCAGTGAATGAAGCAAAAGACAACGAAACAATAGTTATGATGAAGGAGGAATTTACTCCTAGTGATGCAATTACTATTACTAAGAATATTACTATTGACTTAAATGGTAATACATTAAAAATAAGTAATAATGATATTACTGTAAAAGGAGCAAATGTTACTATCAAAAATGGTACTGTTGATGTTTCATCTGAGAAAAAAATTGATGTAGATTCAACTGATAAAGCATCTACATTAACTATTGCTAGTGATGTTACTGTAAATAGCACTAATACAACTGCAGCTGTTATTCAAAGTAGTAACTCTACAAAAGAAACAGTAATCAATGTTAACGGTACTTGGACAGTAGCTGGTGAAATAGTAGATTGTGATGCAGGTAATAAATTAATTATTAATTTAAATGCAGATGTTAACGGTACTCTAACATCTAAAACAGCTTTAGTCACTATTGACGGTGGAACATCTGTTGTTAATGTTAATGGTGGTAATTATACTTCTGACAAAGGAGCATTTGAACTAGTAAAAGGGACTTTAAATATTGCTGGTGGTAATATTACTGCTAAAGGGCATACTATATCTGTTAAAAGTACAAATAGTAATCCTAGTGCATTAAATATTACAGGTGGAAATATTACTGCAACTGGTCAAGATAAATATGCGTTATATTTTGCTGGAAGTGCAGGAAATGTAGAAGGAGTCTATAGTATTACTGATGGTACATTCACATCTGGCAAAGATGAAGAAGGTAATCAATTACCTGCAATGCTTATTAGCTCTAAAGTATTTTTAACAAATCATGCAGGAATGATAACTCGTGGTACATTTGTTGGTGGCATTGTTGGAGATACACCTTCAGGTGACAGAACTACTTATGCTGTTACAGCTTCTAAACAATTAGTAGCAACAGGTATTACAATGGTTACAGAAAATGGACAAGTAGTAGTTGGAGCAACAACAAATGCAGACCAAACAGAACAAACAGAAGACCCAAAAGCACCAGAAAGTCAAGAAGCAACAGGAAATACAACTGATGCTAAAAACCCAGGAACATCAGATAATTTCATGAGTTTAGTAAGCTTAGTATCTGCAAGTGCTGCTGGACTATTCATAGCTTTCAAAAAAGCTTCTCTTGGTCCTAATGGTAGGAGGCGTTAAAGCTGCTGATGGTAAATGTGATGTCAGTTTACCGTTAGGAGAAGACGGCGATGCATGTCGAGCTAAAGTTACTAGTACTGAAGGTAAAGAAAGTTACTTTTTGAAAGTAAAAGATGCATATGATTATGTTTTAAATTATGGAGGCACTCTTGATTTAGGAAAAGATATTACCATTAATAAAGATGATTTAACCACTATAAATACGAATGTAATAATAAATGCTTATGATCATTTTATATACATTGGAAAAAAAGCTGATTCAATTGAAATTGAAAATGGTGGTAGCCTAACTATTAACGGTAACGGTGAAGATAGTGCTGCTATTTCAAGCAGCCAAACTGATAAACCAGTCTTTGTTGTTAATCAAAATGCTGCTTTAACTATTAATGGTATTGGATTAGAAGCAGATAATATTACTACTGGTTCTGTTATAAAAGTAAATGGAACAGTAAATATTACTAATTCAGATATTTTTGCATACAATGCTTATTTATTTGATGCTGGTCAAGATGCAATTATTAATTTAAATGCAACTATTGATTCTGATGGCGAAGGCGGAGAAGCTGCTAAAGGAATTGTAACAGTTTCCGAAGCTGCTGCATATGGACATAATGCTGCTAAAATAACAATTAATGGTGGAAATTATAGTGTTTCAGCTATTGCTTTTGATTTAAAAAATGGTGCTTCATTGGTAGTTAATAATGGTGATATTAGGACTCCATCTAACGTTGTTAAAATGAATGATGCCAGTGTAACAGTGATTAACGGACAACTATTATCTACTGGTGGTGCTGCAATCAAAACAGAAGGTGAATCACCTAAGGCATCATTAATACTTAATGGTGGTAAAGTAGTATCTACAGGTAATGGTAAATACGCATTAAAATTAGAAAATGCTAAAGCAAAATACGTTTTAGCAGGTGGTACTGTAGAAAGTGTTGAACCAGAAGGTACGGCAGCTATTCTACTTGGTGATGATTTCTTTGATGATAATGACAATGTTATACCTTCTCAGCAAGGAATCATTACAGGTGGATCTTATTTGAATAAAATTGTTGCAGCGCACTTAACTGTTGAGGGTGCGACAATCGATGTATCTTCACAACTAGTAAAAGCTGGAGTAAAAATTGAAACAAAAGACGGTTATGTAGTAGTAGGAGAAGGAACACCCGCAGAAGAACAAGCAGAAGAACCAAGTGCACCAGAAAAACAAGAAGCAACAGGAAATACAGCTGATGCTAAAAACCCAGGAACATCAGATAATTTCATGAGTTTAGTAAGCTTAGT
>CANRAC010000142.1 GCA_947628495.1 uncultured Bacilli bacterium | reverse complement strand
GAAGAATATTTTAAAGCCCCAGTTTTTGTTAAAGATTGGCCTAAAGAAATAAAAGCCTTTTACATGCGTCTTAATGATGATCAAAAAACTGTTGCTGCTGTTGATTTATTAGTTCCTGGTAGTGGAGAATTAATGGGTGGTTCGCAAAGAGAAGAAAGACTAGATGTTTTACAAAAGAAAATGCAAGAATTAGATGTTCCGGAAAAAGGCTTAGAATGGTATTTGAATTTAAGACGTTTTGGTGGGGGACTTTCGAGCGGTTTTGGAATGGGCTTTGAAAGATTAATTATTTATCTTACTGGCGTAGATAATATTCGTGATGTTATTCCATTCCCAAGAACCCCAAATAGTTGTGATTTTTAATATATTCAGGAGGATTTTATGGATAAGCAAAATTTAGAAAAACTAAAACAAAAACAACGAAAATTAGAAATAAAACTGGCTAAACTAGAAAAATCTAATTTATATTTATGGTATTTGCAAAATCAGAAAAAAAGAAGATATCAATTTGATTCTTTCATAGCTTATAAGCTATATCATCTCAAAATTCATTTAATTGAGCCAGTATATTATAAAACAAAATCTGATATAACTTCTTTAGAAAATGAAATAAATGCTTTAATATATTCTAAAACAAAGTAGGGTGATGTTTATGTATTATTATAATAATTTAATAGAGTGTATATTATATTTAAAACATTATGAAAAAAATAAATTGTTTTTAGAAGCTTTTTATGAAGAATTAGCCACTGGTACAACACCAAGTTTAATTAAATATAATCCTGAATATACTTTACGTTATTTAAAATTTAAACAAGATTATTTAAGAGAACTGGCTACAGCAAAATCTTTAATTAGTCAACAATATTACTTAAACGAAATTCAAAATAAACCCAAAGAAGAAAGTTTAAATATTGAACTTAAAATTAGTTATCAATCAAGGAGTTTTTAATGGTTTTAGATAAAATGCAAGCCCAAATTGATGAAATTATGAATTATGAGTCTAACGGTCGTTTTATGGCTATCAAGACTTGGCAAGAACAAGGAGTTCCTCTTACTTACATTTTTAAACCACAAGAAGAAGAAAGATATGCCTTGTGGCTTAAAAATTATTTACAAGCGCAAAAAGAGTTTTTAGAGTTAATAAATTCTCATGTTGAACGCAAATTAAAATAGAAAGGATAATCATTATGAAATATATTCCGACCATTGGTTTAGAGTTACATTGTGAAATGAATACTAAATCAAAAGTTTTTTCATCAGCTAGAAATGAATATAATGAAATTCCCAACCTTAATATTAAGCCTTTAGACATGGCTTTTCCGGGAACTTTGCCTGTTCTAAATAAAGAAGCCTTAAGAAAAGCATTTAGAATGGCTCTAGCCTTAAATTGCCAAACGCCCGATATTTTACTATTTGATCGAAAAAACTATTACTATCCCGATTTACCTAAAGGCTATCAAATAACGCAAATGAAAAATCCCGTGGGAATTAATGGTTATTTGGATATTGATGTTAATGGTTGTGAAGAAAGAATATTAATTCACGATATTCATTTAGAAGAAGATACAGCCTCTCAAGATCACTATGATGATTATTCCTTATTAGACTATAATCGCTCTGGTGTTCCTTTAGTCGAAATTGTTACAGAGCCATGTATTCATTCGGCTGAGGCTGCTGTAAGTTATTTAGAAACTTTACGCAATACTTTTAAATATTGTGATATTTCTTTAGCTGATACTAAATTAGGCCAAATTAGATGTGACGTTAATGTTTCTTTGGCTCCTGAGAAAACTAATAAATTGGGAACTAAAGTAGAAATGAAAAATATTAATTCATTTGCTAATGTTGCCAAAGCTATTGATAGTGAAATTCAAAGACAAATGGATTTAATAAAGCAAAATAAACAAGCCGAAATTGTTCAAGAAACTAGACGTTATGATGAAGAGACAAATCAGACGATAAGTATGCGTAGTAAAGTAGACGCTATTGATTATAAATATTTTGTCGAAGCCAATATTCCGAAAATGATTATTTCTGCTGATTATATAGAAGAAATTAAAAAAGAAATTCCGGTATTACCTTATTATCGTTTTAAAAAGTATACTCAAGAATATCAGTTAACTACTAAAGAAGCTAATTTACTGATTAAAGAAAAAGAATTAGCAGATTATTTTGATAAATGTATTGCCATTGGTATTAATCCTAAATCAGCTGCCAATTGGATAATAGTTAATATTATTACAGAATTAAATAAAGAAGATATTAAAATAAGTGAATTTTATTTAACACCCGAGTTTTTAAAGCAAATAATTTCGAAGATTGATGATAATACTATATCTTCTAAACAAGCTAAAGAAATATTTAAAAAATCTATTGAGAACAAGAAAGAACCTCGAGAATTTATGACTAACGAAAATACGCAATTATCTAATGAAGCTGAACTTAAAAATATTATTGAAACGATTATTAATAATAATCAAGAACAAGTGCAAGATTATCGCAACGGTCATGATAATTTATTTAAGTATTTTGTTGGTCAAGTAATGAAAGAAACTAAAGGTAAGGC
>CANRAC010000141.1 GCA_947628495.1 uncultured Bacilli bacterium | reverse complement strand
AATTCAATTAATATTTCCGGATTTTCCTTATTAAAAATAATATCATAGATTAAGTTAATTATTTCTAAATCAATATCCTCATCATTAATCAATTTATATATTGATTTTAAAGTATAGTAACCTTCAACAGTATTATCAACTAAATATCTTTCAACATCCTTAGATGTGGCTTTACTTCCTAATAAATTTCCAAAACTAAAGTTTCGACTTTTAGTACTAGTACATGTTAATAATAAATCTCCAATACCGGCATAGCTTAAAATAGTATTTTTGTCGCCACCCAGTTCTTTAATAAGGGATTTTATATCATGTAAAGATTCAGTTATAAGAAAAGCTTGCGTAGTTTCGCCATAGCCTAAACCATCAATAATTCCCGCCGCTATGGCAATGACATTTTTGATACTACCACATATTTCTAAGCCTATTATATCTTCCGTAAAACGGATTTTTAAATTATCAGTTGCTAAAGCCTTTTTAATCATTTCAAGGGCTTTTTTACTATGACTAGCAAGACTTAAAGCAGCTGGTTCACCTTTAGCTAAATCTATAGCAAAAGTAGGTCCAGAAATAACAGCCAAGTTTTTAGTTTTAATTTCTTTTAATACCACTTTATCAATAAATTTGCAGGAATCTTGTTCAATCCCTTTAGTTCCAATACAAATAATAGTATCCTCATTTATATAGTTTTTTATTTGGGCAGAAATATTGCCAACGTACTGAGCAGCAACGATGATAAAAACTATTTCTTTATCTTTTACAGTTTCCCTTAAATCCGTCGTAAATTTAAGAGTTTTAGGTATAGGTACATCTGGCAAAATTGAGTCAATTTGGCCTTTTTTATTTATAGTATTTATTTTATCATCAGATTCTGACCATATAGTTATATCATTATCATTTTTATTTAACATTATGCTAATAGCTAAGCTATAAGCTCCTAAACCAATAACACCAATTTTCATTTTCATTCCTCATTTCTTATTTCTTCATTGTATTTATTTGCCGCATTTTCATATTTATTATCTTTGCTTTGATAATATTTTCGATCTTTAATATTATCAGGTAAGTATTGTTGTCTAACATAAGCCTTAGGGTAATTATGCGGATATTTATAAGCAGGATTATGATTTTTTATATGACTAGGTACATTACCTGTATTACCATTATGAATATCATTTAAAGCTTCATCAATTGCTATTATAGCACTGTTACTTTTGGGACTTAAAGCTAACTCAATTACGACAGCTGCTAAAGGGATACGCGCTTCTGGTAAACCGACCAGCTCTGCCGCAGAAATCGCCGCCATAACTTTTGGACCCATAGCTGGATTAGCTAAACCGATATCTTCATAAGCAATAACACTCATTCGTCGATATATACTATCAAGATCGCCGGCTTCTATGAGTCTCGCTAAATAATGGATCGCTGCATCAGGATCACTCCCACGAATTGATTTTTGGAAAGCCGATAAAACTTCATAATGGCCATCCGCATTTTGATCGTGATAAAAAATAGGCTTAGCATTAATATCTTTTAAAGTATCAACTGTTACTGTATGATCTTTAGAAGAGTAGTAACTTATTTCTAATAAATTCAAAGCACTTCGAAAATCACCACTAGCCACATTAGCTATGTGATTTAAAGCTTTATCATCTATTTTAATACCTTCTAAACTACTTAAGGATTTCTTTAATCCTTTTAAAATATCATCTTTAGAAAGTTCATGTAACTCAAATATTTGTAAACGACTTCTAATAGCAGGATTTATTCGATTATATGGATTTGAGGTAGTAAGACCAATTAAAGTAATTAACCCATTTTCGATATAGGGTAGCAGTAAATCTTGTTTATCTTTATTAAGACGGTGGATTTCATCCATGATAACAATCATACCGCCTTCCATTTTCGCTTCTTCAATAACTATATCGAAATCTTGCTTATTATTAATAGTCGCATTTAAAAAGCGATAGGGCAAATTAAGCTCATTTACAATTGCATAAGCAATACTAGTTTTCCCGATCCCTGGTTTACCATATAAAATACAAGAAAACATTTTTTTACTATCGACTAAATTTCTTAAAACTTTATTTTTGCCAACTAGATGTTCTTGACCAATAACGTCATCTAATTTTTGGGGTCTAAGCATATTTGCTAGAAGTTCCATATAACCACCTATCTATATTATAAACTATTATTACTTTAATTAACAGTTTTACTATGCTAAAATGTAAATATAGAAAGTGATTATAATGATTGATAAATATTTAGATTATTTAAAATATGAAAAAAAACTTAGTGTCAACACTTTGAAAAGTTATCAAAATGATTTGCAGATTTTTGCCAATTTTTTTACTCATCAAAATCTCAAAAAACTAACTCCAAATGATATCCACCGATTTATCTTTCAAGAAAGTAAAAATAAATCAGTTGCCACCGTAGCTCATAACATAACTGTCATTAATTCTTTTTATACTTTCTTAAAAGATGAAGATGCAAATCTTATAAACCCCTGCGAAAATATTATTTCTCCCAAAAAAGGGGTAAAATTACCAAATTTTCTAACTGAAGAAGAAGTTGATTGTCTATTAGA
>CANRAC010000140.1 GCA_947628495.1 uncultured Bacilli bacterium | reverse complement strand
AATCCTTGCAATCCTAAACATATTTAAGTATTATAAAAATGTGAGGAAATTATGGGATTTTGTATAGGAAATATTAAAATTAAAAATAAAATTGTCTTAGCTCCAATGGCCGGAATTTCGGATGCTGCTTTTATAAAAATATGTGCTGATTTTTCTTTAGGTTATGCAATAACGGAACTTTTAAGTTCTGAAGCAATTGTCAGAGGGAATAAAAAAACTTTTGATATGTTAAACGGCTTAAATGAGCTAAATATTCCTGTAGCTTTTCAAATATTTGGAGCAAATCCTAAGACTATGGCCAAGGCGGCGTCAATATTAGTCAAGGATTATGGAGCTAAGATTATTGATATTAATATGGGCTGTCCAGTTCCCAAAGTAGCTATTAAAAATGAGGCAGGAAGTGCTCTTTTAAAAAATCCTGATAAAGTAAAGGAAATCGTTACAGCTGTGAAACAAGCTGTTAATGTACCCGTTACTGTGAAAATTCGTAGTGGTTGGGATGAAGAACATATTAATGCTCCATTAATAGCTAAAATATGTGAAGAAGCTGGGGCTGATGCTATTGCTATTCATGCGAGAACTAAAACCCAAGGTTATAGTGGACAGGCGGATTGGAATATTATCAAACAAGTTAAAGAAAGTGTGAATATTCCCGTTATTGGTAATGGAGACATAAAAAGTTGCTATGATGCTCAAAAAATGTTAGATGAAACTAAGTGCGATGCTGTCATGATTGGTCGAGGAGCTTTAGGTAATCCATGGCTTATAAAAGATTGCGTAAATTACATAGAAAAAGGGTTTGAACCTCAAGAAGTGTCTAATTTGGAAAAAGTAGCAATGATGAAAAAACATTATGAGTTACTTTTAAAATATAAGGTAGAAAAATTAGCTAATTTGGAAATTCGGACCCATATTTTATATTACTTAAAGGGCATGCCAGAAAGTAAAGAAATGAAAAAGAAAATCTGCCAATGTAAAACTAAACAGGAATTATTAGATACTATTAATGAATATGAAAAGCATTTAATGTTAATTTGAAAAATGAAAATTAGTATGCTATACTAAAGTTAGTTAAACAAAGATTATTTTAAAGTATTTTATAAATTTGGCTAAAGAGATTTTGTGGTTGGTGAAAACAAAAACAATTTATAAAAGAAATTACAAAAATAGGAGTTTAAAACGGGTAACTTCGTTAAAGGTCTAAAGTGTATGATTAGTTCATAAATTAAGGTGGTACCGTGCTTTGCTGCACCCTTAAGTTTATGGACTTTTTATTTTTTAAAAGGAGTGAGATTATGACATGTTTTGAAGAATTAAAAAAAAGAGGATTAATTAAAGATATTTCTAGTCCTGAGATAGAAAAAAAATTAAATGAAGAAAAACTAACATTTTATATTGGCACAGATCCAACCGCCGATAGTTTACACATTGGCCATTTATCTTCGCTTTTAATATGTAAAAGACTAGCTGCTTATGGTCATAAACCGATTATTTTAATAGGAGGAGCAACCGGTTTGATTGGGGATCCTCGTCCTACTGCTGAACGGGCAATGATAACTTATGAGGAAGTACATCATAATTTTGAAGGCTTAAAAAAACAAATAGAAAAACTATTTCCTGACGTTTTAGTTGTTGATAATTATGAGTGGAGTAAAGATGTAACTTTTATTGATTATTTAAGAGATTATGGAAAATATTTTAATATTAATTATATGCTTAACAAGGATATAATTAGAAGAAGATTAGATGAAGGTATCACTTATACTGAATTTTCTTATATGATAATGCAATCATTAGATTTTATGCATTTATATCAAAGTAATAATTGTACTATGCAAGTTGCGGGTCAAGATCAATGGGGTAATATCACCGCCGGTATTGAACTAATTCGTAAGAAATTAAATAAGGAAGCTTATGCTTTTACAATGCCATTAGTAACGAAGAAAGACGGAACTAAGTTTGGGAAAAGCGAAAAAGGAGCATTGTGGCTTGATAAAGAAAAAACATCACCATATGAGTTATATCAGTTTTTCTTAAATTCTGAAGATGAAATGGTTATTCCTTATTTAAAAATTTATACTTTTTTATCTTTAGAGGAAATTGAAAAATTAGCTCAAAAACATCAAGAAAAACCTGAGTTAAGAGAAGCAGCGAAGACTTTAGCTTTTGAAGTTGTGAAATTTGTTCATGGAGAAGAAGAGGCTTTAAAAGCTCAAAAAACTAGTGAGGAAGTATTTGCCCATAAAGGAATTAGTGCAGATATGCCAAGTGTAGATATTGCTAGCAGTGTTTTAGAGCAAGGAATAACGCTTGTTGATTTTTTAGTAAAAACAAAAATTGCTCCTTCTAAAAGTGAGGCACGTCGACTAATTATCCAAGGTGGAATTTCTTTAAATAATGCCAAACAACTTGATCCTAATTTTATCGTTGATCAAAATTTATTACAAGATGAAACTTTTATTATTCAAAAGGGTAAAAAAAATTATTGGAAGGCTAATATTCTTAAGGACTAATGAGTCCTTTTTTTAATAGTACTTTAGTAAGTGCCTTGCCATAGCAAGGCATCAAAAATCCACTAGCTAAGCTAGTGGGAGTTAAAAGGCTTATAGCAAAAATGACATCTCGCATGC
>CANRAC010000139.1 GCA_947628495.1 uncultured Bacilli bacterium | reverse complement strand
GTTTCCAAGATATTTTAAGTGATTTTGAAGAAAGTAACGAGATTATTGAAGCATCCAAAAGTTATTATGATAAATACGCCACAGACTTAAATGGTTTACTAAATAAATTTCCTATTAATATAATAGGCAAAATTCATCATATTGCAAAAAAAGAGTATTATAATACTCTAGAAATAAATGATAACTTACTTAAAAATGGGGAGAATTTTTAATTTAAGTCCCAATCAATTGGTTTTAAACCTTGGCTTTTTAAAAAGTCATTAGTCTTAGAAAATGGACGACTACCAAAAAAACCGTAACTTGCCGAAAAGGGAGAAGGATGAGCTGATTCTAAAATCAAGTGTTTAGGATTAGTAATATACTTCTTTTTTTCTTTGGCAAAATTTCCCCATAAAATAAAAACAATAGGTTCCTCTTTGGCATTTAATACTTTAATAATATAGTCTGTTAATCTTTCCCAACCTAATCCTCTGTGGGAGGCTGCTTTATCTTTTTCCACTGTCAAAACGGCATTCAAAAGTAAAACTCCTTCATCTGCCCATTTAGTCAAATCCCCATCAGGACAAGGTTTACAACCCAAATCATCTTCTAGCTCTTTATAAATATTTCGCAAAGAGGGAGGAAGCTTAATGCCTTTTTGTACTGAAAAAGAAAGACCGTGTGCCTCATGCTCGCCATGATAAGGATCTTGACCCATAATAACGACTTTAACATTTTCATATGGTGTTCTTTTTAAAGCTTCAAAAACATAATTTTTAGGAGGAAAAATAGTTTTTGTATCATATTCTTTTTTTATTATATTTAAAAATCTTTTAAAGCCTTCACTTTCCCAAACTATTTTTAATTTATCATCCCAACTATTACCAATCATAAAAATACTCCTAACCTTTAATATAAGTTTAGCGAGATTGATTAATGTTGTCAAATTTTCTTGACTTTAAATAAAAGATTATATTACAATTTAGATGGATACACCAAGCCTTTTTAGGCCTAGTGCTTTCCTGTTGTGGAAAGCACCGTTTGACCCCCTGTGGCATTCGGTGCTCTTTTTGTGTATCAACCATTACCTTTTATGTTTTATCTTAGTTGTTATTTTGCTTCTAATACATTATTAGTAGCAGTGTTGCTATTAAAAGAGTCACTATAATTATTTGATAGAAATTTTTCTCTCTCATAATTATCACCTTCCTATTTTTAGGAAAGCACTAGCCAAGAGTAACCTGATATATCCAATTAAAAATTAACATATATAAATTTTAATAGCAAAAGACAAAAAAGGAATTTTTGCAATTATATTTCTGCAATAATTCCTTTTTTGTTTAAGCAAATTTTTAATTTTTGAATTAAATATTCTGCAAATTTTTAAATTTTGCCAAATATTTAAAAATTACTTGACACGATTTAATTTTCAATATGAATTTTGTGAAACATTATGAAATTTTGAAAATTAAATCAAGGGTACAAGCCCCGATAATCTTGTTACGGGGTACTTGACATTTTAAAATATTACATATGGATTATCCTTTATTCCACTTCCATAAGCATATACATTTGAATTTAAGACAATTACTGGTCGTAAATACGCAAACGCACTATTCCAGTCATACATTGCGTAGTCATTTTTAGAAATATAATATTTATAATAAGTGTCTATCACACCAATATCTGGATCAACGTAAGTTCCTCTATAACAGGACATTGTCCACCAAGGGTTACTATTTTTAAGTTGTAAATAACTTTGCATATTTTTTTCTAATAATCCAGCATCCATTACTTCATTTATGGTTAATAGGCCTATATATGAATTAATGGTATTAATAGTATAAAAATCCTCTAAATCAGTTTTGGAGGAAGAAGAATTATAGATGTAATTTTTTTTAATAATGTTTTTACTATCATAAAGATATTTATTATACCAGTCATTTAATGCATTATGTTCAATTGAATCAATAAAGTCTCCATTTTCATAATATATTTTATCATTTAATAAAGTATTTAAAACAAGCAATATATTCTCATCTTCATTTATTTCTACTATTCGCCAGATTAAATCTGTTGGATGATTAGGTGAATCAATTGTAGTACCTAGTCCAAATTTAACATAATTATTTTCTGCTGCTCCACGAAAATAATAACTATTTTTATTGTTAGTTGTTCTTTTATATAATCCATTCCACACTAAATTTTCACCTGGAGTTGCTATTCTTATCGTATTGGCTTTCTTAATTTCATCTACTAATTTTACTACCTTGGTAAATATTACTGTACAACTTACATTATTTATTGTTTTTGGTGTTATTGTTAAGGTATTATTACTTCTATCGTAAATTGGTGTGACTTTATTACTGTCTGTACATGTTACTTCTTTATATTGGTATCCTTCGTCTGGCGTTATTTTAAAACTTTGCGTTGGTGTACCGTAATCTGTTTGTTTGGTCGCAATATTCATAGATTCTACTTTTCCATGTTCATTACTATATACTGTTACTGTTATCTTCTTACTTACTGTTCCTTCTATTGTTAATACTGTTGTTGACTTGTCTGTATAATATGCATACGATACTCCTATTACTGTTCCTATTACTAATATTAGTGCTACTATTCCTAATTTTAATTTGGGATTATATATTCCTTTTTT
>CANRAC010000138.1 GCA_947628495.1 uncultured Bacilli bacterium | reverse complement strand
ATGATAGATTTTATACCATTATGGCCTCCTGCACTACTATCTTGTTTTAACCTAATTGTTCCCACCGGTAAATCTAAGTCATCATGAATTATCAAAATATCAGCAATATCAATGTCATAATAATCTATATAACTTTTAACAGCTTGTCCTGATAAGTTCATAAAAGTTAAAGGTTTTAAGAATAGATATTTTTCCCCATTTATATTTGTTTCATAATAAAACGCATTATTTTTACTCTTCCATTTTACTTTACCTAAATACGCATCTAAAACCATGAATCCAATATTATGCCTGGTATTTTCATATTCTTGTCCTGGATTACCTAGACCGACAATTAATTTCACAACTTTCACCTTTTCTTTCAACCTTTATTTTTTGTGTTGATGATATTCTTTATAAATTATTGATTTTGCTATATTTCGTTCTTTTGCCACTTTTTTAATAGCTTCTTTCTCATCTATACCATCCTCTAAATATAAATTAATATGTTCTATTATATCAATATTTTGATAGTCTATCTTTTCACGATTTCCTTGGACTATTAAAACTATTTCGCCTTTTATTTCTTGCGCTTCGTCAATTACATCTTTAACGAAGCCCCGATAAAATTCTTCATGGATTTTCGATAGCTCTCTAACTAAAGCAACTTGACGATTACCTAAAACCTTGTAAATATTTTGTAAGGTAGTTTTAATTCTATGAGGAGATTCATAAAAAATTAATGTATAAGGAAAATATTTTAAAGTATTCAATTCTTGACACTGTTTACTTGATTTTGCATTTAAGAAACCATAAAACAAAAATTTTGATGGGGAAATACCCGAAGCAATTAAAGCGGGGACAAAAGCGGTTGCCCCTGGTAAAGCTACTACTGCTAAATCATTTTTAATAACTTCTTCCACCACTTTAAAGCCGGGATCACTAATAATAGGACTGCCTTGGTCAGTCACCAACCCAATTTTTTTCCCCTCCTGAAGATACTGAACTACTTTGAATTTTACATCATCTTCATTATATTCATGACAACTTAATAACTTAGTTTTTATATTGTATTTTTTTAAAAGACTGCCTGTAACTCTGGTATCTTCACATAAAAGAATATCTACTTCTTTCAGTAAATTCAAACTTCTAATCGTAATATCATCTAAATTGCCAATCGGAGTAGGAATTAAATATAAATTTTCTTCTTGAGTATAACTTCTTTTTTTCATAAGTTTTTCACTCCTATTTATATTTTTTCTAAAACTAATTTATTACCATCTACATTTATGGTTAAAAGAGGATTTTCTAAATCTTTATTTTCCTGAAACCCTTTTAAAGAAGCAGCTACTATCTCAGTTGGTATAACAGACTTATAAATTTCTCTTACTTTTTCTAAGCTTTCTAGCAAATAAAATTTCATTGTACCCTCATCAATAATGGAAAAGCCACAATCTTCATTATTATCATTTATTTTTTTTATTATATAGTTAGATTTATAATATGTTAATAAGTTATTCATATAATTAATAAAATCATTTACATCATTAGCATATAAATAAAGTTTATCATTAGCAATATAATTGTATAGCAAAGCTAAGGATATCATACAATTTTCATCAATTTCTACTTTAGAATTTAGCATCTACAACCCTCCCAATTGGCTCTATTCTATCATACAATTTTTTAGTTTAAAATAAATTTTTAAAAGTTTTAAGTTTATCTGTATATATTGCCGGTAAAATTTTTAAACCTTTATTTGCATTTTTAATACAATGCACCAAAATTAAACTGGCGTTTTTGTTATTCGATGTATAAATAGGCACTACTTCTTTTATAGTTAAATGTTGAGAACTTAAAATGTTTGTTATTTCTTCTAATCTTTCCGCCCGATGAATCAAATAAAAATCGCCATTATTTTTTAGTAGTTTACCACTAATCGTAATTAATTCTGCTAATGTAATAGTAATTTCGTGACGAGCTATAGCTTTTATTTTTTCTTCATTAATGATTGAAGAAGATTGATGTTTAAAATAAGGAGGATTGCAAGAAATAATATCTATACTTTCATAATCAAAATAATTCAATAAATTTTTGACGTTATCATTTATAAGCGTAATTTGATCTTCCTTATGATTACAAATTACAGATTTTAAAGCTAAATTAAATATTTCTTTTTGTAATTCTATTCCGGTGATTTTATTATTGTATTTAGTTGTTAAAACTAAAGGAACAGCAGCATTTCCTGTACATAAATCCAAAATTTTCTGCTTGTCATTATGAGGTTTAATAAACTCTGCTAATAGTAAAGAATCTAAAGAAAATTTGAAGCCTTCTTCTAATTGAAATATTTTCATTCCATAATCGTATAAATCATTTTGGACAGTTTTCACAATTCACCTTGATTTCATAACGTGTTCCATTGACGTCAACTTTATACATCCTATTTAATATATCGACACTAGTAACTTTACCTTCTCCATAGTCAGTTTTGACAATATCGCCTACTTGAGGCATGCCTTTTTGACATCTAGTATACTCTTCATCTTCATAAGTTAGACAGCAAAGCAATCTACCACACTGTCCATTTATCTTAGAGGGGTTAATAGCAATATTTTGATTTTTAACCATATTAATCGAAATATTGCCGACATGATCTAAAAAGTTTCTACAACATAAGCAACGCC
>CANRAC010000137.1 GCA_947628495.1 uncultured Bacilli bacterium | reverse complement strand
ATTGGCAATACTTATGAAATTGTTTTGGCTGATGCTATTGCTCGTTATAAAAGACTTTGTGGTTATGATGTTTATTTCCAAACTGGAACTGATGAACATGGAGAAAAAATTGAGCTAAAAGCGAAAGAAATGGGGATAACTCCTCAAGAATATGTTGATAATATCGCAGGTGAAATTAAGAAAATTTGGGATATTATGGATACGACATATGATAAATTTGTTCGAACGACGGATAAAGAACATGAAAGAAAAGTCCAAGATATTTTTAAAAAATTATACGACCAAGGGGATATTTATAAAGGGGAATATACGGGATTATATTGTACTCCTTGTGAATCTTTTTGGACAGAATCTCAACTTATAGACGGTAAATGTCCCGATTGTGGACGAGAAGTTCATGAAACTAGTGAAGAAGCTTATTTTTTACGTCTATCTAAATATCAAGACCGTTTAATAGAATATATAGAATCTCATCCGGAATTTATTAAACCAGAAGCTCGTAAAAATGAAATGATTAATAATTTTTTGCGTCCTGGCTTACAAGATCTGTGTGTTTCACGTACTTCTTTTAAATGGGGAATACCTGTTACTTTCGATGATAAACATATTGTATATGTTTGGATTGATGCTTTATCAAACTATATAACTAATATTGGCTATGAAGTTGATAATCCGCAACCGGAATTTCAAAAATTATGGCCAGCTGACTTACATTTAATAGGCAAAGATATTGTTCGTTTCCATACCATTTATTGGCCAATTATTTTAATGGCTTTAGATTTACCTTTACCAAAACAAGTATTTGGTCATCCATGGTTACTATTTGGCAATGATAAAATGAGTAAGTCTAAAGGTAATATTATGTATGCTGATGATTTAGTGCAAAAATATGGCTTAGATACTATTAGATATTATGTTTTACATGAAATTCCTTACGCTGCTGATGGTAATATAACCGATGAATTAATTGTGGAAAGACATAATTCAGATTTAGCTAATATTTTAGGAAATTTAGTCAATAGAACTATATCGATGGCTTATAAATATTTTGATGGTATAATTCAAAAACCAGTTGCAAAAGAAGATATTGATAATGATTTAATTAATAGTGCTTTAGATTTAAAGACGGTAGTTGCTCAAAAAATGGAAGAACTTAGAATTGGTGAAAGTATTGATGAAATTTTTAATGTATTAAGAAAGTGCAACAAATATATCGATGAAGTAACACCATGGACTTTAGCTAAAGATGAAACTAAAAAGGAAAGATTAGGAACAGTATTATACAATCTTTTAGAAGCCATTCGTATTTGTGCAGTTTTATTACAACCTTTTATTCCGCAGACGGCTCAGAATATCTTTAATCAACTAAATACAACTAAGAATGATTTGGCTTCTCTAAATTCTTTTGATGGCTTAAAACCTGGAGATAAATTAAATGAGCCCAAAATCTTATTTGAAAGAATTATTTAAGCAAGTAAAAAAATACTTGTTTTTTTATAATTGAAATTGAAAATATAATATTTATTTGATATACTTATCGTAAGATAACCAAAAATATGAAAGTGGGAAATTAAATGAAAAGCTCTGAAGATAAAAACATTTCGATCAATAAAAAATTTAAAGAAAAATTTATTAATCTTGATGATCTTAGAAAAGAGTTAAAAAGTGATCAATTTGATTTGGTAAGAAAAGTATTACAAGAGGCTTACCCTCATACGGATATAGAAAATTCTTGGGTTATGAGTTGTGTGGAACTTATTGATAAAGAACATGACCAAATTATCTATTTGCCAAAAGATTTAGCTGTTGAAAAAAATAGTAATGTTTTAAGTTTTCGTTTTGAAAGTCGTAAAAGAAGTTTTGTTTTATTGTTATTATTTCTAGCCACTTTTTTAGCAACATCCATAGGAACTGTTTATGTAACGTTAAGTTACATTGAACAAAGGTATCTTAATAAAGATATCGATAAAGATGGTATTTCGGACTTAAATGTTGATAATAATAAAGATGGTAGGAAAGACATAAATATTGATACAAATAATGATAACATTCCGGATTTGAATATTGATTATAAAGGTAATAGAAAAGCCGTATTCAATTTAGACAAAAATAATGATGGCAAAGCGGATTTTAATCTTGTTCATGATGCTTCCACACCAGAAAAAAGGAAAACATGTAACCTAAACTGTGATGTTAATGGTGATGGCTGGCCTGATACTAATGTTGATTTAGATGGAGATGGTAAAGCTGATGTTGACATTGATATTGATGGGGATGGTAAACCGGATTTAAATCTTGATGTAGATGGAGATGGAATTCCTGATATTCTTCTTGATCCGCAAGGAACAGGAAAATGTACGGAAAGATGTTTAGAATCAGAAAAAAATAAAGAAGAAGTCGTGGATTCTTCAAAGCATAGTGGGCCATCATCAGTTACTGGTGGACCATCATCAAGTACTGGTGGATCATCATCTAGTCCTAGTGGGTCATCGTCAAGTACGGAAGGATCATCACCAGCTCCTGGTGGGTCATCAGGTTCAGAAGTAACTGCCACTGCTAATTTAGTTATTTCTTATTCGGGTTCTGGATCTCCAAGTATAAATGTTTTACCTAATGATATGCCTGAACATGTTGATATTGAAGATAGACATTTTACTATTAGAAATGAATCT
>CANRAC010000136.1 GCA_947628495.1 uncultured Bacilli bacterium | reverse complement strand
AGATATACCGAGTTTTTTACTTGCTCGGTTTTTGTTACCATTATGATCAACTAGTTCTTTGATAACATCATATTTTTGTTGTTCTTTCATTCTTAATTCTACCTTTCTCATTTTGTCACCTCAAGTGACTTATATTACATTAGTTTTGAGACATTTTCAAATACTAACACTTAAGACATTATCATATGCTAAGCATATAACCTTAATAATAATCTTAATAAAATATTGTATATTTTAATTCAGTAGTTTATAATTATTTTAGAAAGTGAGATTTGAAATGGAAAAAAAGATAATAGGTCAAACTGTACCAGCAATTGAATTTACCTTAAATAAAGGAGAGAGCTTATATACGCAATCATGAGCAATGACTTGGATGTCACCTAATATAACTTTAGAAACTAATACTAAGGGTGGAATCATGAAAGGATTAGGAAGAGTATTTTCTGGTGAATCATTATTCATGAATACTTATACAGCAACTGAAGATAATCAGCAAATTGCTTTTGCTGCTACTGTTCCAGGTGCTATTTTAGATTTAAATCTAACGAGTGATCATCCAGGATTAATCGTGCAAAAAGGTTCATTTTTATGTGCCGAACCATCTATTGAGTTGAAAGTTGCATTTAGAAAAAAATTAGGAGCAGGACTATTTGGTGGTGAAGGTTTCATCTTAGAAGATATAAGTGGAACTGGAAATGTCTTTTTAGAAGTAGATGGCGACCAAATTGTTAAAGAATTACAACCAGGTGAAGTAATTAAAGTTGATACTGGTAATGTAGTAGCTTTTGAAAAAACCGTAAATTATGAAATTGAAAGAGTCCATGGAGTTAAAAATATATTATTTGGTGGCGAAGGATTATTTTTAACTAAATTAACTGGACCAGGTAAAATAATATTACAAACTCAAAACTTTGGTGATTTTGCCGGACGAATTATTGCTTTAATGCCAAAAAGTAGTAGTTAATAATTTATAGCAAAATAAAGCCTCGTTTAAAGCGAGATTTTATTTTGTTATTTTTTTATTTTTATTGCCTAAGAGAAAAATGCTATAGTAGTTCCAACTAAGATGAAAAAACGATAGAGAAAATCTCCTTCCACAGAAATAGTATTACTATATTTTTCTTAAGTTAATTTACAGAAAAATTTACTTAAGTTATTTGAAAAGAAGTGGTATAATTCTATTATAGAAAAGAGGTATATATTATGTTAGAGAAAATCAGAAAATATCCATTATTAGTGGCTATAATTGCTTTAGCTATTGGCTTTTGTGGAATTCAGTATCTTCCATATGATGGAGATAGTGTTATGCAAATGACATTAGTGCGTGTTCTATTAAGTGCTATTTTAATAGGAATTATGATCTTAATGGGATCAAAAAAAATATTTGCAAATGTAAAGGATGGCTTTGGCTTTTCTTTGCGTTCATGTATTTACTTTTTAATTATTGCTGCACTTCCAGGAATTATATCAATTATAACGGCTATAACAAAGAATAATATTCCTGATAATTGGTTAATGTCAGAACTTTCTTATTTTATTTTAGCTCTTAGCGTAGGAATATTTGAAGAAGGCTTATTTAGAGGAATAGTATTAAATAGTACATTAAGAAAAACTGGAAAAACTCGTAAAGGTATATGGGCAGCTATAATAATATCTTCATTTATTTTTGGAGTATTTCATGTTGTTGGTTATATTTTTGGTGGTAGTTATGATTTAATAGGAATTTTACAAACTATCGGCAAAATTCTTCAAACAGGAATATTTGGCGTATTATTATGTGCATTATTTTTAAAAACTAGAAATTTTTGGGGAATAGCTCTTGCACATGCTTTAAATGATTTTTTAGCTTTTCAAGCTCTAATTTTTGGCCAAAACGCATCTGTAGGAAATTATGTTAAATCCGGTGATGCGGGTGTAACATCCTTAATAATGTACGCAGTTATGTTAGTTTTATATATTCCCGTATTAATTAAAGCAATTAAAACGATGAAACAAGTAAATGAACCAGAATACGGTGTATTTAAGGAAAAATAGGAGTTGAAAAACTCTTTTTTTATGTAAATTATAAATTTAATATAGGAAATTGATTAAAAGAAATTAATAGGCTTTTGATGTCAACAAATTGGCAAAATATTGTATAAATAAATATTTTGAGATAAAATAAAAAAGAAAGTAACTGATGTCAATTGAAAACAAACGAGAAGAAAAAGAAAATTTTTAAGAAAATATTTAATATATTATTCTTTATTGGCATAGCGGGGTTAACTTTTTGGCTAATTTTTAAGAGTAATGATATTAATAAAATTATTTTTAATGTGTCCAAAGCTAAAAAAATTTATTTAATTTTAGCTATTTTTGCGATGTTTATTTATATTTTTTGTGAAGGATTAAATATTTATCGGATATTAAAAAATTTAAAAGATGATGTTTCACTTTTCCAAACCTTTAAATATAGTTTGGTTGGTTTTTTCTTTTCTTCAATAACACCTTCTTCGACAGGAGGACAACCAATGCAACTTTATTTTATGAACAAAGATAAATTATCTATTTCTCATAGTGCTCTTTCTTTATTAATTCAACTTTTAAGTTTTCAATTTATGACCTTGGTTTTAGCTTTAATAGGTTTTGCTTTTAATTATGATCTTTTACTTAATAAAATAGGAAATATAAAATATTTAAT
>CANRAC010000135.1 GCA_947628495.1 uncultured Bacilli bacterium | reverse complement strand
TATTTAAGCGTGGATAAAAATTAAAAAATAAAGATTTTTAACAAATTTTATTTAATTTATTAAAATTTATCAAATTGAAATATAAAAATACCTAAACTCAAAGTAATCTAATTTTGCAAATTTTTTTCTTTTGTGCTATTATAAGGAGCAATTGGTGGGGGTTAATATGAAATATTTAATTGATACTTTATCTATTGAGCTAGCACAGGTATGTAATTTAGATTGTGATATGTGTATGAAGGGCAAGCCTACAGGCAAAAAAATCACCAAAGAAGTACTAGAAGCTATTTTTAATGATATAGTTTTTTGTAATAGACTGGTTATAAGTGGGGGCGAAGTACAAACAGCGGAGGAAGAATTAAAACTTTTACTTAAAGTCTTAAAAGAAAAACATGTTACAGTGGGACAATATGAAGTTATTACAAATGGAACCCTGTATAATCCAAATTTCTTTCAATTACTTAAGAGCCATTTTTTAGAGGGAAAAATTTATATAAGTGGCGATTATTTTCATGATCAGAGTATTTTAAGAAATGGGCTATTGCTTGATTATTATGAAAATGTTAAAAAAATAATGCAAGAAAAACATTTTGCTGGAATAAAGAAGTTACCAAAATGTTTATATGATATTGGTAATGCTACGCAAATAAATTATTATAAAAAGGCTAAACCTGCGGTGTTAGGTTTTATTAATTATCTTGAAGAGTATAAAGGTCAAAAATTTAACTATGTCGGACCTCTTGTTAGTTTTGATGTGGAAGGTAATATTGTGAATTGTAATTCAACTTATGCCGTAAATGGCAGTAATTGTCTTGGCAATATATTTACTGACGATTTAAAAACGATTTTTTCTAATAATGCTATTCGTCCTTTATATGATGATATAGATGAGTATGGAAAAGCTTTAAGGGAAAGAGAAGAAGTATTTTATAATAATCCAAATTATGAAAATTATGCTATTGAAAATGGCAAAGTTGTTTCTAAACCCCATAATATTACTTGTGAAATGACGCAAGAAGATATAAAAGATTATGTTCCTCTTTTAACTAAAATTACGCCAAAATATTAAAAATTATGGTTAAAATAAGGAAAAAGTAGCAAAAAATTAAAAAAAATTGCCATTTTTGAAAGAAAAAAAAGGAAATTAGGCCTTTACCTATAATATATAAATAGTAGAGGGGTGTGAAGATATGGCAATGCTTCCACTAGAGGAAATTAATAACGTTCGTATACATGCTGATATAGTAGAAGTTATAAGTAGCTATATTCCACTGATGCACAAAGGTAGAAATTATTTTGGAGTTTGTCCTTTTCATGATGATCATTCACCAAGTATGAGTGTTTCGGCTGAAAAACAAATTTATAAATGTTTTTCATGTGGGGCTGCTGGTAATGTAATAACTTTTGTTCAAAATTATGAAAATGTTTCCTTTTTGGAAGCTGTTGATATTTTGGCCAAACGTTATGGAATTACTTTATCAAATGCTATAAATATAAAACAAAATGATAAAAATACTAGATATTATGAAATGATGGATCTTGCGCAGAAATTTTTTCAAAATAATTTAAAAACCGATTTGGGTATTCAAGCGCGAGAATATTTGCAGCAAAGAGGTTTAGATAAAAATGCCATAGCGGAATTCGGTATTGGATTAACTTTGACTGATCGACAAATGTTATATAGATTATTAAAAAGTAAGAAATATACGGAAAAAGAAATGGATGATGTTGCATTAGTAAATACTCATGATAGTCCATATGATTATTTTGTTAATCGAATAATGTTTCCTTTACACGATCCCAATGGCCATATTGTCGGCTTTAGTGGCCGCGTTTATTATGAAAGTGAAGCTGCTAAATACGTTAATACAAGAGAAACTATTATTTTTAAAAAAGGGCAAATTTTATTTAATTATCATAGGGCAAAGCCATTTATCCGTAATGAAAAAGCAGTTATTTTGGTAGAAGGATACATGGATGCTATTCGTTTATATATTAATGGGGTTAAAAATGTTTTAGCTATTATGGGAACCTCTCTTACAAAAGACCAGATTGTCTTATTAAAAAAGTTAAATGCTAAAATAATTTTATGCTTAGATAATGATAGCGCAGGTCAAAAAGCTATTTATGATATAGGTCAGTCACTAAAAAAAGATAATTTTGAAATTGAAGTAATTAAATTAAGTGGGGCTAAAGATCCTGATGAATATATTTTAAAAAAGGGCATTGAGGCTTTTGAAAAAAATTTAAAAGAGCCCTTAAAATATTTTGATTTTAGCTTAAATTATTTAAAACAAAATAAAAATTTAGAGCAAACTGTAGATTTAGTTAATTATATTAATGATGTTCTTTTAGATATTGCTTTTGAACAAGATCCGCTTTTAATTGATGTTACTTTAAAAAAATTAGCTACGGATTATAATTTAGAGTATGATATGCTCAAAGAAAAACTCCAAAATATTACTTCGAATAAAAAGAATGCAGAAAAAACCGAATTTAAGGTTGAAAGTGAGATTGAGTTAAAGAAGCAAGTTAAAAATAATACTTATCAGGTTGCTTGCAAGAAACTATTATTTTATATGATGAATGAAGCAAAGTACATACGCATATATCAAGATAATTTGGTCTTCTTAGACAATTTAAATTTTCGCGAGATTGCCAAAGCTATTATTTATTATTATGAATCAAATAAAACAATTAGTATGGCCGATTTTTTAACA
>CANRAC010000134.1 GCA_947628495.1 uncultured Bacilli bacterium | reverse complement strand
GCACTTTCATCGGTAATTTCACCCGTTAAAAAAACGATTCGATCTTTTAGCATGCGCGAATATAAATCATAACTGCGTTCACTATTAAAATTACGTTCAACGACATATGGAATTAAATTCAAAATAATCACCTAATATTAATTTAGTAATATTTCCCTGATTTATAACTAAAAGAAACCAACAAAATATTACAAAAAAATGAATTGTCAAAAAAAGATATATTTGATAAAATTATAAGAGAATAAAGAGGCGTTATATGAAGGATAAAATCAAAGTCTATTTTGAAAATCAAAAACTATATATAAATCCCAATCTTGATTTAAAAGAATTTATTGCGGAAAATAATTCACGTGAATATCCAGTGATTGGAGTAAAAATAAATAACGAAATCGTTAGTTATGATGAAAAACTTAAAGATAATTCGAAGATTGAATTTTTATATGCTAATGATTTAGATGGGAATAAAATTTATAAAAGTGGATTAAAACATATTTTAATCGTCGCTATTAATGAATTATATGGTAAAAGTACCCAAGTTTTCTTTGAACATTCCATTGATAAAGGTATCTGTTTTACAATAAGGCATGACAGTATTTTAGATGATGAGGATTTAAAGAAAATAAAAAGAAAAATGAAGCAAATAATTAATGCTGATTTGCCTTTTAAAAAAATAAACGTTTCTAAAAAAGATGCTATAAATTATTATCAAAATGTTAACGAATTAGAAAAAGCGCGAATTATTCAGGGTGTCTTAGATAAATTTGTTGTAATGTATAAGTTGAAAGATAATTATAATTATTTTTATACCGAAATGCCTTATTCTACTAAATGTATAAATAAATTTGATATTGTTTATCTAGGTACTAATAAATTTGTTTTATTGTTCCCGGTAATATCTGCCGATTATGAAATACCTAAATATAATCATTATCCTTTAAATATGCGGGCTTTTTCGGAATATAAAAAATGGATATCATCTTTAAATATTTCCTATGTAGCTGATGTTAATAAGATGGTTTCGCATAATACGATTGCTGATTTTATTAGAACTAATGAGTTATATTTACAAAAGAATATTTTAAAAGAAGCCGAAAAAATTTATACTAGAGAAAATGTTAAGTTAGTATTAATGGCCGGGCCTTCTTCTTCTGGTAAAACTACGACCAGTAGGAAACTAGCCTTAGCTTTAAAAGCCTATGGGTTAAAAATATTTACGATTTCTTTAGATGATTACTATTTAAATCAATCACAAATGCCTAGTGATGCCGTTAAAAATCGGGATTTTGAATCTATTAAACTTTTAGATACTAAGTTATTAAATAAACATTTAACAAAATTAGTAAATCATGAAAAAGTTATTTTACCAAAGTATAACTTTAGTCTTGGAGTAAAGGAATATAATTCTCCTGCGGTATCTATAGATGATAAAACGATTATTATTTTGGAAGGAAATCATGCTTTAAATCCCACTTTATTAGAAAATTTATCACCTAAAAATATTTATAAAATCTATATTTCGCCTTTTTCTCCATTAGCGATTGATCGACATAATCATCTTTCTACTGTAGATTTACGTTTGATTCGCCGAATAGTTAGAGATAATCAGTTCCGTTCTGTCAGTGTTGAGGAAACTTTAAAAAGTTGGCAATTAGTGCGTAATGGGGAAGAAGAATTTATATTTCCTTTTATGAAAGATGTTGATAGTGTCTTAAATACAAGTTTAATATATGAGATAGGGATATTAAAAGTATATGTTGAGCCTTTACTATATTCCGTTCCTGTAACATCGGATATGTATGAGGAAGCAAAAAGGCTAACAGAATTTTTAAAGTTTTTTCATCCTATTCCTTCCGAATACGTTGAGAAAAGTTCATTATTGAGAGAATTCATTGGTGGGAGTATATTCAAATAAAGAAAGAAGGTTTATTTATGAAAGTAGGAATTAATGGTTTTGGGAGAATTGGTAGATTAGCATTCAGGGAAATGTTAGAAGATGATAAGTTAGAGATAGTAGCAATTAATGATTTAACTAGTGCCGAAGATCTTGCTTATTTATTAAAGTATGATACTAATCATCGTCGTTATTTAGACGAGGAAATCAAATTTGATGAGAAAAATATTATTTATAAAGGTAAGAAAATTAGAGTTTTTTCCGAAAAAGATCCCGCTTGTATTCCTTGGGATACATTAGGAGTTGAAACTGTTTTAGAATGTACGGGTTTATTTACGAGTTTAGAGAAGTCTTTAAAACATATTGAGGCAGGAGCTAAAAAAGTAGTGATTTCGGCTCCAGCCAAAGGGGATTTGAAAACTGTTGTTTATAATGTTAATGATGACATTTTAACTGGTAAAGAACAAGTAATTTCCGCCGCTTCATGTACTACTAATTGTCTGGCGCCCGTCTTAAAAGTTCTAGAAGATAATATAGGAATCGAGAAAGGTTTTATGAGTACTATTCATGCTTATACTAACGATCAAGCTACTTTAGATGTTGCTCATAAAAAAGGTATATATGCAAGACGCGGAAGAGCAGCAGCTATGAATATAGTTCCGGCTACCACTGGAGCTGCTAGTGCCATTGGCTTAGTTATTCCAAGCTTATTGGGCAAACTTGATGGAAATGCTTATAGAGTTCCTGTAAGTGATGGATCTGTTATTGATGTTACTTTAGAACTTAAGAGAAATGTTACAAAAGAAGAAATTAATAATTTATTTAAGAAAAATCAAAATGAAACTTTAAAGTATACAGAAGATCCAATTGTATC
>CANRAC010000133.1 GCA_947628495.1 uncultured Bacilli bacterium | reverse complement strand
TAGGAATAGTAGCACTAATATTAGTAATAGGAACAGTAATAGGAGTATCGTATGCGTATTACACATCAAATTCTAGCAATATATTAACAATATCTGGAACTGTAAGTAAGAAGATAATGGTAAGAGTAGAAGCAGGAGAGCATGGCCAAGTAGAATCTATGGATATTGCGACCAAGCAAACAGATTATAATAGTGCATCAACATTTACGTTAAAACCAGAATCTGGATACCAATATAAAAGTATAAGCTGTACAGAAACTTATAATAGTAATAAAAATGTAACAAATAAGGTTAGCGTATCAATATCAAATAACATTTTGAGAATAACACCAAAGACAGTAAATGATGTAACATGCACAGTAGAGTTTGAACAAGTAAGGACATTAGAAGATATAAAATCCGAAATAATACAAACAGCAAACCAAACATCACTAAGCTCAACTGATTTTGCAAAAGGCTGCCCAACAAGTAGTGGTGATAACTGTAGTGGAGTATATCAGATGGCAGATTATGATAACATAGATAATTTAAACTCTCAAAACGGAACAAGTTATTACTTCCGAGGAGAAGCAAAGAATAACTACGTCCAATTTGGAAGAGGAACGACAAAAGGCGGTACTACACAAGAGGATTTAACATGGCGAATAGTGCGAATCAATGGAGATGGAAGTATAAGATTAGTATTAGATAGTGACATAGGGACAAGTAAATTTAATAGTAACGATAATGAAAGAAAATATGTTGGCTATACATACGATAATGGAACACCATGTACAAATTCTAGTCCATGTAAAAGTGTAGACATAGCAACAAATGTTGAAGACCAAATGGGAACAACAGATCATGGAGGAAACAATAGTACCATAAAAACAAAATTAGAGCAATGGTATTATGACAATTTAAGAGCTTATGATCAATATATAACCTATGAAACATATTGTAATGATACATCATATGGAAGTGGAAGTGAAACATCAGGATTTTTATATTACGGAGCATATCAAAGATTGCAAGCTAATTCATCATCAGTTAAACCTCAATTAATATGTCCAGACCCAAAAACTAACTATGGAATATCTACACCAAGTGAAAGCAGTGAGCATACAGGGACAGGATTTCGAACCTATGGAGGAGTATATAAATTAAAGATAGGACTCTTAAGTGGAGATGAAATAGTGCTAGCGGGATTTAAGCCAACCGTTACTACTGGAGTAACAGCCTCCAATTATCTATATTATACAGGTTCATCTTATTACTTCTGGGGCATGTCGCCGCGCGCTTCAAATGCTATTTATGCATACGTCTTCGGCGTCCACCTGTATAGTCGTCACTTGGACAGCAACGGTGTCATTGGTGCCTACGGCGTGCGTCCAGTTATCAATCTAAGCACTAGCAGACTAAAAGCCACCGGAGAAGGGACAAAAGATGAACCGTTTGTAATAAGCCAATAGGCTTATTACAAAAAAGGATAAATAAAAACGAAGATATCCCCAAACAATGGTTTGTATAAAGTTTGGACCGAAAAAAAAGTATAAATCTAAAAAGTACGTGATTTTTCTCGGCCTAACAATTCAAATACTAATAATGTTAATGTTTTTAACGGCACTCTAACAATGGTGAAAGCCATTGTTTTTACAATGTAAAACAACATATTACCAAGTTGTAAGAAATATAAATATATGATATTCTATATTTATTCAAAAGAAAGAAGCATTTATATGAGATTAAAGCCTTGGGTTAAAATATTATTCTTTTTCTTAATTATTGGGACTTTTTTTTACTTTGTTCCCGAAATATATGATTATTTTAAAGATTTTAAGATTGTTAAAGATGTTAAAGAAAAGATTGAATCTATTGACATATTAAATAAAGGGAAAGAAGAAAAAGAAAAGAAATATCAAGCTTGTTTAAATGCTCCTTATAATAATGAAATTGATGTAAGTGAATTAGATACATATATAAATAATAATTATCGAATGAGTGTTAAATATGTAGATCTTAAAACAGGATTTACTTATGCATATAAAGCAGACAATGCTTTATATGCTGCTAGTACCATTAAGTTATTAGACGCTTTGTATATCTATACGAAAGCTGCTAATAATGAGTTAAGTTTAGATGAGACAATGACTTATAGTACAAACTTGCGTGAAGGGGCTAGTAAGGGAATGAGTCAACATAATTATGGGGAAGAGATAAGTTTAAGAACTTTAGTTAAATATGCTATTATTTATAGTGATAATACTGCGCATAGGATGCTTTTAAATTATATTGGTTTTAATACTCTTAAAAGCTATGGTAATTCTTTAGGTGCAACCCATACTTTAGTTGGTGGGGATAATTTTGGGGAAATAAGTGCCGATGATGCTATCATTTATTTACAAAATATTTATGATTTTATTGAAAATAATCAAGAGTTAGGTAGTGAGTTAAAAAGTTATATGTTAGAAGCTGAGGAAAATGCTTTAAAATATCCGGGCTTAGATGTTGATGTTGGTCATAAATATGGGGAGTATAATGAGTATTTTCATGATATTGGGATTGTTTATGATGAAAATCCTTACTTAGTCGCTATTTTAACTACTCATGGTCATAATGATTATATAAAGATTGTTAATGATATTTCGAAAAGAATTAATGATTTACATCAAGAATTTAAAAATTATCGTTTAGAGACATGTAAAAACCTAAAGAATTAACTTTAGGCTTTTTTGTTTAACGAAAACCCCCAGTTGTACTGGGGGTTCTAAAGAGCTTTAGCGTTGCGAAGAAAAACCTCCTTTGATAG
>CANRAC010000132.1 GCA_947628495.1 uncultured Bacilli bacterium | reverse complement strand
TCGTGATAAAAGATGTTTCTCTTATACCATAAAGAGTTGTCGATAAATGTAGAAAAAAATATAAATAAAGAAAAAAAGCGTTTTTGAACACTTTAATAAGTCTTAATTGGTAATATCAAATGAATTAATGATTCATCATTAACAGACTTAATAACAATAGGTTTTACATCACTATTAAGTAAAATTAATATTTCTTCATCTTGAATAGTTTTTAAAGCCTCTAGCATATATTTAGCACTAAAGGAAATATCAATTTTCGCCGCTTTATCTGTATCAATTATAACTTTTTCTTCTACTTTACCAATTTCCGAAGCATAGGAATTGATTAACATTTTTCCATTTTCAATTTTCATTTTAACAATGTTTTTATCTTTCCCTTGAGTTAGTAAAGACGCTCTATCAATGGCAGCAAAATAATCGTTAATATTTGTTTTAGCAATAATTTCAAATTCGGTAGGAATTAAATTTGTTGTATTTGGGAATGTTCCATTTAATAAATTACTTTGGAATAAAATATTTTTATATTTAAATAGAATCTTAGAATTAAAAATATGTAATTCTAAATCTTCATCTTCTCCTAATATTTTTTCAAATTCAATTAAATTTTTACCAGGAATGACAATGTTAATATCTTCTTTTACAGCATTAGCTATTTGAATATTCTTTTTTGACAAACGATATGAATCGGTTGCTACACATTCTAACATATCCCCCACTATTTTTAAATTAATACCTGTTAATATAGGTCTTAATTCTTGATTAGATATTGCAAAAGATGTTTGATTTATTACCTCTTTAAAAATACTACTGTTGATAATTAAAGGTGTCTTGCTTTCTTCTAATTTTAAAGATGGGTATTCTTTTGGATCTAAACAGTTTAAATTATATTGATTACTTTCAGTAAATATTTTAATCTTTAAACCATCAATTACTTCAAAGTTAATTGTATCTGTAGGCATTTTTCGAATTATTTCGGTTATAAATTTACTTTGAATAATAATAGTTCCTGGCTTTTCTATTTTAGTAATATCCTTTTCAGCAATAAAAGTTTTAATTGTTAACTCCGAATCACTAGCTGTTAAAGATAAACCTTCTTCTGTTAATTCAAATTTAATCCCATTCAAAATAGGAATTATATTTTTAATTGATATCGCCTTTGTTACATAATTTAAATTTTCTAATAAAATATTTTTTTGAATTGTAAATTTCATTTTTATTCCTTCTTTCTAAACTTAATATTAATAATAACGTTCATATTGTTTATAACTTCTAAAATACCTTTTTAAAGGGACTTTTTCTTGTTTATATAAATGTGCATAAAGATTATGTTATTAACAAGTTATATTATTTTTTATTTCTTTAATGACTTCTTTTAATTGATCATTATTTTTTAAATCTTGTTCTATTTTATCACAAGCATGAATTACTGTGGAATGATCCCGACCTCCAAATTCTAGGCCAATTCGTGGAAATGATTCATCGGTTAACATTCTAGCCAAATACATTGCTAACATTCGCGGGTAAGCTACCTTATTGCTTCTTTTTTTCGATTTTAATTCTTCAATCGTTATATTGTAATAATCACTTACAGCTTTTTGAATACTAGGTATGTCCCCATTGTTATAAATGTTTTTGGTAATATAATCTTTTAAAGCTTCATTGGCAAATTCCATATTAATTTTCTTTGGAACCGTCATCGCTGCATAAGCACATAACCTAGTAATAGCACCTTCTAAATAACGCACATCATTATCACAGGAATTGGCGATATATTCAATGACATCTTCTTCTATTAAGTTAGCAATATCTAAATTTTTAATTTTATTTTTTAAAATTCGACAGCGTAAATCAAAATCAGGTGGATAGATATCAACAGGAAGTCCCCACGTAAAGCGTGACCTCAAGCGCTCTTCTAGTTTTTTTAAATCATCAGGAGATCGATCCGAAGAAATAATAATTTGTTTATTGGCTTGGTGCAAAGCATTGAAAGTGTGAAAAAATTCTTGTTGAGTCTTCTCTGCTCCTACTAAATATTGAATATCATCAATTATTAAAACATCAACATTCCGATATTTTTCTTTAAATAAATTAGCATATTCTAAATTATTTCCATCACTTTTAGCTATCCCGGTAAAATCGTTCATAAACATATCACTAGTTGTATATAAAACTTTTAGATTAGTGTTTCGCATAATTTGATTCCCAATGGCATGCATTAAATGAGTTTTTCCTAAACCACTTTTGCCATAAATAAATAAGGGATTATAAATCTTTCCAGGTTGTTCCGTAACTGCTACGGCAGCTGTTTTGGCAAATCTATTTGTGTCGCCTACCACAAAATTATCAAAAGTATAACTTTCAATTAAATTAGACTCCCATTTTTTTTCTTTTTCAACATTCGAATTTAAAATTTCTGTATTTTGATCTTTATTAATTTCTTCTTCTAAAACAAAATCAATATCATAAGTAATTCCCGTTAAAGACATAAAAGCATCTTCAATTAAGGAATAATAATTATCACTTAATACCTTTTTATGCATAGCATAAGGCACTTTGATAGTTATTTTAGAATCAGTAACGTTTTCTAAGGTAATATTGTTAAACCAAGTATTAAACGAAACAGGATTAGTTTTCTTACATATAATATCTAGAAAATTATCCCAAAGAGTTTCATTGTTCATCAACATCACCCCACTACTTTTAATAACATCTTCATTTTAACTTACTTTCGTCAAAATTAAAAGAGTTAATATTTCTTCCACAACTTATAAACAAGGTTATCAACAATTTTT
>CANRAC010000131.1 GCA_947628495.1 uncultured Bacilli bacterium | reverse complement strand
CTTGATAAACTATACGCCATTGGTAGTAAATATAATAAATTTATAAATGCTTATTATGATAAAGAAGGACAAGTTGAATTTGGTAAATATTTTATTTATGACCCACGCATTTTTTATTTTGATGATGTAGATAATAAAATCCTAGATTTTTTGTATGATAATTGTGATTTTCATTATGGAGCCATAAATATTAATGATAAAGACTTTCCTCGTCTTTTTAAACTTTTTCAAAATCGTGATTTTTATATTGAGAATGTTGGTTTAATCAGTGGGATAAAAGAACAGATGCCTTTAAATATATCTTTGCACAAACAAAATGAGGATTACGTTCTAGATGTTAATATTACAAAGGATTTAATCCCTTTAACTAATAATTTAGAATATATTCTATGGGAAAAACAAGTATATCATCTAAATCAAGATTATCGAAAATTATTAACAACATTGATTGAGGATGAAGTGCAAACCTTAATTTTTAGTAAAGATGATTTACATACTTTTAGTGAAGGGATTTTACCAATTATTAAAAATGAAGTAAAAATAAGTCCCGATATTGAACAAATAAGCGATTTATCTAAACCAGATGTAAAACTTTATTTTGATATAAATAGAAGTGATGTAACCTGTAAAATTAAATTAGATTATAAAAAGGCCGAAATTGACTATTTTGACCAGAATGAAGAAATATTAAGAGATATTCCTTTTGAAAAGGACATTATTAAAGATTTAACTAAATTTGGTTTTGAAATAGCTAAGGATAAAATTATTTTAACTGATTTAGAACAGATAGTTTATTTTTTAGAAGCGGGGCTTGATGAATTAATTACTAAGTATCAAGTATTTACTTCGGAAAAACTAAAAACGACGAATATTAAGAAAAAGTTAGGTATATATGGTAATTTTACGATTGGTCAAGATAATATTTTACATTATGATTTTGATTTAGGCGATATAGATAGCCAAGAATTTAGTAATTTACTTTCTTCTTTAAGACAGAAAAAGAAATACCATAAATTAAAAAATGGGGATATCGTTTCTCTAGAAGATGAATCTTTAAACGAAGTAAGCGAACTTATTAACGATTTGGATTTAGATTTAAAAGAAAGTTCGGGAGTTATTCCTAAATATCGAGCTATTTATTTAGATAGTTTAAAAAAAGAAAAGTATTCCTATATTAATACTAGTAATAGCTTTAACGAATTTATCGCTAAATTTAATAAATATAAGGATAATACCTTAAACTTTACTTTAGAAGAGAAAAAGATATTAAGAGAGTATCAATTAAGAGGAGTCGAGTGGTTATACAATATTCATAAATGTGATTTAGGTGGTATCTTAGCAGACGAAATGGGATTAGGAAAATCTATTCAAACAATTTATTTCTTTAAAAAATTATTAGAAGAAAGTCCCAAAGCTCAGTTTATGATTGTATGTCCAACAGCTCTTATTTACAATTGGTTAAATGAATTTAAAAAATTTGCTCCAGAGATAAAAGTACAATTAGTTACCGGGATTAAAGCAAAAAGAATTGACTTTATTAATACAAATGATGCTACGGTATTTATTACATCTTACGGAACTTTACGCGAAGACATTGATCTTTATGTTAATAGACAATTTAAAGCTTGTGTTATAGATGAGGCACAGAATATCAAAAATCCTTTGGCTAAAAATACTAGAGTTGTCAAAAAAATTCAGGCGGAGACTAAAATAGCTTTAACAGGAACTCCGTTAGAAAATTCAGTCACGGAAATATGGAGTATATTTGACTTTATTATGCCAGGTTTTCTTTCTTCTTTAACAAAATTTAATGAAAGATATAAATTTAAAGAGATGGATGAAGAAGCTTTAAGTGCTATTAGTAGGCTTAATAAATTAATTGCTCCCTTTATAATGCGTCGGAAAAAATTAGAAGTTGCCAAAGAATTACCTCCAAAAATTGAAAACAATATTTATATTGATTTAGGGGAAGAACAAAAGAAACTTTATGCCGTCGAAATTAAAAAAGTAACTGAAGAAATTGATAGTGTCTTAGAAAATTCTAGTTTTAATAGTTCTAAACTCCAAATTTTGCAACTCTTAACTAGACTTCGTCAGCTATGTATTGACCCTCGTTTAGTTTATGAAAACTATAAAGGAGAAAGCGCTAAGATAGAAAACTTAGTTAAAGTAGTAAAAGAAGTTGTCAGTAATAATCATAAAATTTTGCTTTTTACGAGTTTTAAATCAGCATTAGAGATTGTTCGCAAACATTTTAAAGCAAATAATATTTCTTATTATACTATTGATGGCAGTGTGGATGCGAAAACCCGCCAAATGTTAGTTGATAAATTTAATGAAGATGATACTAATGTTTTCTTGATTACTTTAAAAAGTGGAGGGACAGGTCTTAATTTAACGAGTGCCGATGTGGTAATTCATTTAGATCTATGGTGGAATCCACAAGCCGAAAATCAAGCTACTGATCGAGCTCATAGAATCGGTCAAACTAAAGTGGTAGAAGTAATTAAACTAATAGCCAATGGAACTATTGAAGAACGAATTTTGGAATTACAAAAGAAAAAACAAACTTTAAGCGATAAACTAATTGAGAAAGATATTTCCACTAATGTTGAGCTTGCTAATTTGACAGAAAAAGATATACGTGATTTATTGCGTTATGAGAATTTATAAGGAAATGATTAAAGCCCAGATAAAAAGGGCTTTCTTTTTTACAAAAAAATATAAAAAAGCTTAATAATTCCTGTCAATAGTTTTTGAAAATGTCTTAAATTTTTCAAAACATAAACGGGAAAATATTCTCGTTTATGTATGTAATTTT
>CANRAC010000130.1 GCA_947628495.1 uncultured Bacilli bacterium | reverse complement strand
TTAACTTTAGGTTCTCACTATTCCTAAATCACTTTATTTAAGAGCTTTAATTAACATGTCCTCATCAACAATTTATAGATTTATTTTATCTTATTTTTTAAATTATTTCAATGAAAATATAGACTATTTTAATTTTTGTCTTTTTCGATAAATAATATAATATGCCATTATTAACTGAACTATCATAAATCCTGCGGCAACTAATAGTAATTTAGCAAATCCATAATTAAATATAATTCCTGCAATGTATATTCCTATAGCTTCACCTATTAATTGAAATATGTAATTTATTACTGTAAAATCTAAAACATAGTTTTCTTTAATATTATTGGTCATAAATCCGGATATTAAGTTACTATAAGAAATATTTGTAATTAAAGTATATCCCATTGCAATTATTAAAATTAAAGGATTATTAGTTATAAATACAATTATATATAAAATAATTCTTACTAAAAATTTAATCGAAATATTTACATAATCATTTTGACTCTTTAGAACCCTTATTGCTAAAGCTCCAAAAATTATATCAATAACGCAAAACATTAAAACTATATAAGTTGCTGTTTGAGTTGAGAAATTATTATATGTAGTTAACATTAACATTTTAAGACCAACTACAACATTATAAGATAAATTGGAAATTGTGTTATACAAAAGATAGAACATTAATAATTTTTCCTTTTTTAAATATTTTAAAATTGGTACATCAATTTTATCATCTATCTTCTTTTTATTATCTTTAATTAAAAGCAAAGTAACTAACGCCAAAACAACAAAAATTATAGATATAATTAAACAAGATTTAAAGCCTATGAGTCTGTTAAATATGATATGGCCAAAAAGTAATGAACCAATAAACACACCTGCTGTTTTTCCTAAATTTTCGACAACCGTTTTTTTACCATATAACTCATCGCTTTTTTGATAAGACATTATATAGGGATAAATACTAGTAATAATAATATTTTCGCAAGCAATATCAAAAAAGGATAAAAACTTTAACCAAAATAAGTTATTTGTTCCATCTATTGCTAATAAGATAATGGAAATAATAATCTTTATTATCAATGTGATAATCATGCCACTTTTTAATTTATTAAGAGAAAATTTTTGCGTATAAAAAGCTAACGATAACGAAGCAACAACCGAAGCTATCGAAATAACTTTAGAAATAGAAGCGGCACTTAAATTGTTGGCAGCTAACCAAAGTTGGCGATAATTTCCCCATAGTCCCACTGCTACTGTAAAAAAAGCTAAGACTAAAAGAATTAAAAATTTATTATCAACTTTTTTAATCGATGTTCTTGTCATATTCTATATCACTGACTTCATATTTACGACGCGAAGATATTTTGCTCAAAATCTTTGTTGATATCCAACCAAGGAACGCTAAAGCGAAGAAGTATATGACGCCAAAAACAGTAAATTCTGGAGCGGATTCCGTAAGTAAACCAATGATAGATGCTCCCACACCCATAGAAGTAACAATAGTTAAGCTATCCACTGAACTGCTTGTAACATCCGACTTAATACCCTCAAATAATTTCTGAGCATTTGAAACATAATTTTTCGTCATATCCCATAGAGACTTAATATAATCTAGCGTGTCGCGTAATGTTTCATAACGGTAACCAGAAATTGCCAAAAATTCAGCTAATTCTTTGTCATTCTTTGCAATTTTTTCACGTGTAGAAATATAAGTACTCATTTGTTTAATTCGACCATCTATTAAAGTAATAGTTTTAGCATAGCCTTCTAATTTAGATGTAAACTTAACAATTTCTGATCCTCTAACATTTGTATTTTCTTTAACTTTATCAATTTTTTCCCAAATTATACGATGTAAATTTAAATAACGATGTAATTGGCCTTTAAATTCTCTAATAAATATTTGTTCTTCTATAAACTTTTCAATATTCTTTATAGATTGTTTTTTATTGTTGATAAAATAATATTTATCTCCTCTTACTACATCATATTTATCATTATCAAATTCAAAATACTTTTGTTTTTCAGTACGAGAAAGAAGCCCTGATAAATCATCGTGACTTGCACCATCACAAACAACAAAGTAAGGATAAACTGTTTCAATATGGGCAAGCTCTTTAGGAACAGGAGCTCCTAAAGAAAACAAATAACTAAAAGCGGGAGATAATTTGTTTTCATAATAATCCGTAACATTATCTATATCATTAAATAATGTATTTTCACTAACATTAGTGTTATTTAAAACAATTAATCCATCTTCAAAAATCTTGACGGTAATCATCGATGCTGTTGTAAATTCGATATATTCCTCTCCGGCCACAGAATAATCAATTTTTCCTATTTCTAAGGCTTTACGATATTCAACTAATTTATCGTGATCTAAATCCAATTTAGTTTTTGCTTCTCTTAAAAAATCGTAAATTTCGGTAAGTTGAAGCATTGTTCTTTGAAACCAACCACCAATATAAACATTACTTATTTTCATTTTTCTTCTACTCCAATCTTTTTACTAAAAAAACCGGCATCATCCATTATAAAGCCATAATTTTTATAACAGGCATGAGCAGCTTTTCGAAAAAATTTACTCCACAATTTTAGTTCTTTAACATTCTTTTCTAAACATAATTTAGTAATTTCATCTAACATTTTAGTGGCAATATTATTGCGTCGATACTCACTTTTAACACAAACATGATTTAAAACTGCAAAAGTATTCATTTCTTCATACATTGTTATTACAACTGTCGCTTTAGCATGGGCAATAATTTTACCATCTAGCTTACCAACAACATAAATGTTATTTGAATCATCTTTTGTTTCATCAAATATTTTATAAGCATAATCTAAAGAGGAATTTTCATCAAA
>CANRAC010000129.1 GCA_947628495.1 uncultured Bacilli bacterium | reverse complement strand
GCCGAAAATGCCATAAGTTATGTTAATAATATAAATGAAAATCATATGGGACAATATACCTTAACTTTGTGTCATAAACGAATTTATTATCCTAATTATCCTTTAAATTTTTATAATCCCTTATCCTTTATTTTTGATTTACGTTCCAGGGATGTGGCCGAGTATTTAAAATTTGGCTTTTTTCAAAAGGAAAATGTTATGTTAGAATTAGAAAACTATTTACGAACTACTAATCTTTCCAATTATGAATATCGTATGTTGTATGCGCGTTTGTTATATCCTTCTTATTATTTTGATTTATATGAGAAAATAATGGCCAATGAATTAAATGAAGATGTTTTAATAAATGTTATATCCTTAGTTGATGAATATGAAATATTTTTAAAAGAAGCGTATATTTTAATTAATAAGTACAGTCCTCTGGAACCGATAGAGTGGATCATGAAAAAAGATGTTAACACTCTTTAACATCTTTAACTTCTGGAATTGAATCTTGAAGCATGGCTAATACCACATTAGATATTGTGGCATTACGATGGGCACAACCACTACAAGCTCCTGTCAATTTTACATAAACGATATTATCTTCGTATTTAACAAATTCAATATCGCCACCATCACTATTCAAATAAGGTTTTAATTCCCCAATTATTTCTTTGATTTTTGTTTCCATTTCTTATCACCATAAATAATTATACAGAAAATCAAAATGAAAATCTATAATTTATGGCGGTTATTTGATATAATTAAATAAATAGGTGATTATATGTATAAAATAGGAGATACGATAAAAGGAAAAATAACTGGTATTCAAAAGTATGGGATATTTGTTGCTGTCGATAATGAATATACTGGCTTAATTCATATATCGGAAATATCTAATGCTTTTGTTAAAAATATTGAAGATTATATTTCTCCTGATGAATTAATAGAAGCAAGAATTATCGAAATTGATGAAGAAAATAAACATTTAAAACTTTCCATTAAAAATTTTAATAGTGCCGAAGAATTTATTAATGCGAAAAGAGGGTTTAAAACTTTAAAAGAGAATTTAAAACCTTGGATGGATGAAAAATTAGCCGAGATTAATAGCAAATAGTCTCGGCTTTTATATTAACTTAGCATGAATAACAATTCGGGTTGTTCCTTGTTGATCTGCACAGGTAGTTAAAGTTAGTATTTTATCTTGATTTGTGACATCAATACCAAAATCATAAATGCTACGAGATTTGATTTCTTCAATGAATTTCGTATAATTTTGCGGATAGACATAATTATTGACTAGGTAATCAAAATCGGGTGTTGTGACGTAAATTGCAAAAATTTTATAACGTAATTGGGCGTGGAGAGTATTAAAGGAAATAATTTGGTTTTTTTCGTTTTTATACCATTTTTCTTTTAAAGCATTTTTTAAAGTCCCAAACATAGTACCATTGTGACCATATATAATAGTATTATCATTTATATCATCTATACTATTACGATAATCCATATAAACCCAACCATTAAAATTTTTCTTTTTATAAAAATTACGATCTAAATAATAAGTATTATTATCAGTTTGCACAACAGGATAATTAACATTGGTATTATTAACTTTAATCCAACCAACAGTATCACTATTTATAGATAATAATTTATCAAAATCTTCGGTTAAAGCTTCAATAACTTCTTTTTGAGCGCCTTCATCTTTCTTTTGCTCTTGGGATGGGGAAGTATCAACATCATTAATTAAATTAACCATGTCATAAACATCTTCTACATCATCTTTCGATTTTAAATCATAATAAATTTTAAATCCTAATCCCGCCATTAAAGTAATAATCATAATAATGGCACACATTTTTAAGTTATTAAAGGAAAGCTGTTTCATAAAGTTTTTATTTATATATTCTTTGGAATAAATTACTTGAAAAGAATAACTTAGTTTTTTAACTTTATTTTTATTAATATATTTAGCTAATTCGTCTAAGGCGTTATTATCTTTATCTTGTTGATATATTTTAAATTTAATTTTCTTAACATTAACATCATCTAAAATAGTTATTAATTTTTGGACTAATTCTTTTTTATAATAATATAAATATATAACAGTTAGATATTTATTTATTAATAAAAAGGTTTTTAAATCATTGATATCATCATCATTCATTTCATGATCAATAATAATTGATTTAGCGTAATATATATCAGCATAATTATTAAATTTATTATCTAACATAAAATTGCTTAAGTAAAATTCTTCACTATATAATCTAACATCTAAATTACTTTTATCAAATTTTTCTAACATAAAAAGAGGAATACTATAACATTTTAATTTATTTATTTGCTTTAGCTTTAATATTTTGAGACAATCTTCATATTTTAATACCGTTTTATCCCTTATTTCTAAGATAGTAATTTTTGGTAAACTTTTAATTAAATCTAAAGCTAAAGCAAATAATTCATAATTAGTAATAGTTATTTGATTAATATTTTTTTTATTTATAACATCATTTAAAAATTTGATAACTAGTTTTTTATTTTTTAAAATATATTTAAAAGAAAAAACTAATTCTTCTAAATCTATTTTAGTAGTTATCATAGTAAGGTCAGTATCTATCTTTTCTTGTTCTTTAAAAGAAAAGATTAAAGTCTTTTTATATGTCTGAATTTTTATTACTTTCACTTTAACCAACCTTCCTACTATTAGATAATAGCACAATTTAAATTAAATTAAAACATATTTACAATTTTCGACATTTTTTTTATAAGAATGCATTTTATTGTTGCATAATGTCGGATTATTGGTTTATAATAAGAACAGAATATAGGAGAGGATTAATATATGAAAATGTTAAAAAAACATGGAAAAAAGGTTAGTGTAATTTTATTAGCAATGGCTTTAGCAGTAACACCAATGTTACCAATAGTTAAAGCAGCCGATG
>CANRAC010000128.1 GCA_947628495.1 uncultured Bacilli bacterium | reverse complement strand
TAGATATTTTAGATCCGGAACAAAATAAAATGTTTATCGATAATTATATTGAAGAACCTTTTGATTTATCGAAAGTACTATTTATTTTAACAGCCAATAGTTTATATGATATTCCTAGTGCTTTACATGATAGATTAGAGATTATTACTTTATCTTCTTATACGCAATTTGAAAAATTGGATATAGCCAAAAAATATTTATTACCACTTATTAATAAGGAACATTTAATCGAAAATAAAAATATTAAATTCTCGGATGATATCTTACTGACAATCATTAATAATTATACTAAAGAATCAGGAGTTCGTGATCTTGAACGCCAACTTAATAAAATCGTTCGTAAAGTAATTTTAGAAAGTTTAAATGATAGTAAAGAAATAAAGAAGACAATTACTAAAAACGATTTAAGAAAATATTTAGGACCTGTTAAATTTGAAAAAAGTAATGCAATAAATGCTTCAAAAGTAGGTTTAGTTAATGCCTTAGCTTACACTCCTTTAGGCGGACTTGTTTTACCGATTGAGACGGTTATGTATGATGGTAGAGGAGAACTTTTTACCACGGGATCTTTAGGAAGCGTCATGAAAGAAAGTGCCGAGGTAGCTATAAGTTATTTAAAATCTAATCTGAAAGTTTTTAAATTAGACGAAAACATTTTTAAAACTAAAGACATTCATTTACATGCTTATTCTGGGGATGTTAAGAAAAATGGTCCATCGGCTGGTGTTTCGATTGTTACCTGTATTTTATCCTTACTTTTAAATCAAAAAATTCCTAAAAGTGTTGCTATGACTGGCGAAATGACTTTACAAGGGGAAATATTAAAAGTGGGGGGCGTAAAAGAAAAAATTATTGGTGCCTATAATGAAGGTATTAATAAAATCTTTATTCCTTCGGGAAATAAGATAGATACTGAAGATTTACCAAATAAAATCATCGATAATGTCGAAATTATTTTAGTTAAAGATTATAAAGAAATTTATAATGAATTATTCAAAAAATAAAGTTCTAGAAATAGAACTTTTTTCATATATTCGAAGTAGGAAGGGTGATGATAATGAAAACTAAAGTTCCTTTTACTAAGGATATATTATTTAAAAGTAAAATTGCCGAAATAACATCCATTTCTTTAGAACATGAATTATCTTTAGAAAAAGGGGATATATCAGGAGTATTTATTATTAGTGGTGATTATAAAACACATGAAGTTTGTGTTAATAAAGAAGAGTTTGAATATAAGCTTCCTTTTAATGTGGAAGTGACAGAAAATATTGATTTAGATACTCTAAATTTTGAAATCTTAGATTTTTATTATGATATTATTGGGGAAGATACATTAAGAGTTAATATTGAATTTGCCGTCGAAGCGGCTGAGAAAAAAGAAGAAATTGAAACAACTATAGAAGAGCCTCAAGAAGAAGTTCGTGGCGAAGAAATGGAACTTGTCGATTTTGAAACAATACCTCAAGATGTAGAAGAAGTCCCTTTGGAAGTTTCGCCAAATGTAGGGGAAAATGATTCAGAAACTTCGGAAGAAACGAGTGAAGAACGTTTAAATGAAGAAGAAAAAAACACAATTTTAAATGCAATATCCGAAAAATCAGATAATGAATATATAACTTATAATGTTCATATCGTAAGACAAATGGAAACATTAGAAAGTATTTGTGAAACTTATAATGCTAATATCGATTTAGTTAAAGAATATAATAATATTGAGACACTAAATATTGGTGATAAGATAATAATTCCTACAGAAAAAGATGAGTAGAACATTAGAGATTTTAAAACAAGTTTATAAACCCTTACGTGTCACATTAAAAGGTAAAACGACTATTTTAGAAACAACAAGTGGAAAATTTTTAGTAAAAGATAAAAATGATAAAGATTTAAAAAGAGTATTCAACTATTTAAAGTCTCGGAATTTTGATAATTTTCCTAAATTAGTTGATGACAATCGTGTTGATTTAAATGTCTATGAATATATTGATGATGTTGACATGCCGAAAGAACAAAAAGGACTAGATATGGTCGATGTTATCTCTTTATTGCATAGTAAAACAACTTATTATAAAACCGTTAGTGAAGATAAATATAAAGAAATATACGAAAATATTTTAAACAACATTACCTATTTAACAAATTATTATAATAAGTTATTTACCAAAATTGATGAAGAAATATATATGTCTCCCTCTTCATATCTTTTAATCCGTAATTCGGCGAAAATAATGGCTTCTTTAGATTTTGCCAAAGAGCAATTGGATAAATGGTATGAACAAGCTAAAACTAAAAATAAACAACGGGTCGCTCTAATCCATAATAAACTTTCCACAGATCATTTTATTAGAGGTGATAAAGGGTATTTAATAAGTTGGGAAAATGCCAAAATTGATACGCCTGTTTTAGATTTAGTAACATTTTATAAAAATGAATATTTTAATATTGATTTTGAAACTATTTTAGAAAAATACTTACAAAAATCCCCTTTACAAGAGGATGAAAAACAGCTTTTTTTTATTCTCATTTCTTTAATACCGGAAGTAAAAATGGGAGATAATGAATTCTTAAATTGTAAAAATGTGAGAGTAGCCTTAGATTATTTGTATATCAGTGAAAATTTAATACGGCCATACTATACGGTAAAGGAAGAAGAAAAGTAGGGCAACTTCAATTAAAAGAATGAAAATATTAAAACGTAAAGGTAAAATTAAGGTAATTATGACTTGATAAAAAATTAAAATAGACAAGGCTATAATAGCGAAAACACTAAATACTCCACCACCACGATTTGGATACATATACATCACCTTTACTATAGAATATGCAATTTTTGGTAATATTGTTAGGCAAAAGCACTTTAGGTGCTTTTTTAAATGTGTGTCGTGCATGACATTTAGCTAGAGGGTGAAAGTCCCTTATACGCGTAGGTATCGACGAAGTATTAGAGAAG
>CANRAC010000127.1 GCA_947628495.1 uncultured Bacilli bacterium | reverse complement strand
GCTTTTTCCACTCCCAATTTAATGGCTGGGTACACCGCTTTTTCCACTCCCAATTTATGGCTGGGTACACCACTTTTTTAATACTAAAATTATTTCTAACAATAAATTGTTTAATTTTAGTACATCTATAATTTACTATCTTTTTTACATTATGTCAAGAAAATTATTATATATCTAAATTAGCTAATTCCTTTTCTTCGGCTTGCAGTTTTTCTTTTTCTTCTTCAACTAATTTTTGCGGAGCTTTCTTAACATAGTTTTCATTAGCAAGCAATTTTTTACGGCGCGCGATACTTTGCTTTAAATTTTCAATTTGTTTATTTTTTAGAGCAAGGTCTTCCGCTGTTTCTTTTTTCTCAAAATAAATTGTTACTTTATAGTCGCCATCTTCAACAACATATGACTTAATATTTAACTTTTCTTCTGTTATATTGTCACTAATCTTAAGCATTTTTTTAATTAAATCATAATTGTTGGCATTTTCAATCTTTACTTTTAATGATTTATCCATATTAGCTTCCGCTTTAATATTACGGAATTTTCGAATAAAGCTTAAAACATTTTCGACTATTTTACTTTCTTTATTAAAGACTAATTTAGAATCATATAAAGGATATGAACTAATCATTATATTTTCTGCATCTTTAAATGGTAAAGTATCATAAATCTCATCAGTTACGTAAGGCATAAAAGGATGAATTAATTTTAAAATGCTTGTTAAACAATAATATAAAGTTGATTTAGTACCTACTTCTTCAATCGAAAACTTAGCCATTTCAATATAGGCATCGCAAAAATCTTCCCAAATAAAATTATAAAGCGTAGAACCAGCGATATTAAAATCGTAATTTTCCATAGATTTTGTCACACTTTTGATTGTTTTATTTAACTCAGTAATAATCCATTTATCTCTTTTTCGTAAGTTTTCTAACTTATAATCTTCTTGTTTAAATTCTTCTAAATTCATTAAAACAAAGCGAGAGGCATTCCATAATTTATTAATAAAGTTCCAAGTTGATTTAACTTTTTCTTCGTCATATCTTAAATCAGTACCACTAGCTACACTTGTTGTTAAATAAAATCTTAAAGCATCAGCTCCATAACTTTGAATAACATCCATAGGGTCAACGCCATTACCTAAACTTTTAGACATTTTGCGTCCTTGTTTATCGCGAATTAAACCGTGAATAAGACAATCTTTAAATGGTCTTTTTCCGGTAAATTCTAAACCTTGGAAAGTCATTCTATTAACCCAAAATGGAATAATATCATAGCCAGTTACTAACACATTATTAGGATAAAATCTTTTGAAGTCCTCAGTTTCTTGAGGCCATCCTAAGGTACTAAATGGCCATAAAGCACTACTAAACCAAGTATCCAAAACATCTTCATCTTGCACCCAACCTTCTTCTTTTGGGGCTTCCATTCCGACATATACTTCATTGTCTTTATACCAAGCAGGAATACGATGACCCCACCAAAGTTGTCTAGAAATACACCAATCATAAGTTATTTCCATCCAGTGATTCATTATTTTTTCAAATCTAGCTGGCACAAAATTTACTTTTGTATCCTTATTTTTTTGATTTGCCAAAACTCGGTCCGCTAAAGGACGCATTTTAACAAACCATTGTTTTGAAAGATACGGTTCAATAGGCACATCGCTTCGTTCCGAATGGCCTACACTATGAGTTATTTCTTCTATGCTAATAAGTAAATCAGCATTTTTTAAATCTTCAATTAATTTTTGGCGACATTCTTCTCTAGATAAACCAACATAGCCTGGGGCATTTTCATTCATGGTCGCATCTTTATTCATCACAATAATACGTTCTAAATTATGACGTAATCCTACTTCAAAATCGTTAGGATCATGAGCTGGCGTTATTTTAACAACACCAGTACCAAATTCGGGATCCGCATGTTCATCACCAATGATAGGAATAAGTTTATTTACAATAGGTAAGATAACTTTTTTTCCTATCAAATTTTTGTAACGTTCATCTTCTGGATTAACCGCTATTGCTGTATCACCGAATAAAGTTTCAGGACGTGTTGTAGCTACATCTAAATACTGACTTTTATCTTCTAAATAATATTTAAGGTGATAAAAAGCTCCCTTATCCTCTTTATAAATAACCTCTTCATTTGATAAAGCTGTCATTTGGACAGGATCCCAATTGATTATTTTTTCACCTTGATAAATTAAACCTTTATTATATAAGTCCACAAAAACTTTGCACACCGCTTTATTTAAACCTTCATCTAAAGTAAAACGTTCCCTATTATAATCTAAAGATAATCCTAATTTAGCCCATTGTGCATGGATACTATCCGCATATTCACTTTTCCATCGCCAAGCATGTTCTAACCATTCATCTCTAGTCATATTACGAGGCTTAATACCTGACTCTTTAAGACGCGCATCAACTTTAGCTTGAGTAGCAATACCGGCATGATCCATTCCGGGAAGCCATAAAGCATCATAACCTTGCATTCTTTTAAAGCGAATTATAATATCTTGTAAAGCAGTATCCCAGGCATGACCTAAATGTAATTTTCCAGTAACATTAGGAGGAGGAATAACTATACAAAAAGCATCTTTACTTTTATCTCCTGCTTTAAAATAACCTTTATTTTTCCAGTTATCATACTTATTTTTTTCTACCTCTAAATGATTATATTTTTTCTCTAACATATTATCACTCCTTCTCGTATAAAAAAAACACATCCGCCAAAGGACGTGTTTAAACGTGGTACCACCTTATTTTAGTCTTAAAGTATTAACGCTACTAACGTGATATCTTACTTGCTTTCAAATATCCTGCTCCCTAGCTACTTTCCATAAATCCTTTTATTAGTTTTCACCAACCACTAACTCTCTTTGAAAAAAAATTTATTTACTCCTCTAGTTCTCGGCATTTCTTCTATATTATATAAATAAAAAAGAAAAATAGCAAATATAA
>CANRAC010000126.1 GCA_947628495.1 uncultured Bacilli bacterium | reverse complement strand
AGGAGAGATTATGACTAATAATATATTATCAGATATATGTGGGTATGCATTAGATGAAGAGCAACAAAAAGTAGTAATGGACAGTAGCCGTTATTTGCTAGTTATTGCCGCCGCTGGAGCGGGGAAAACCCTGACAATTATTGGGAAAATTCGGTATTTAATTGAAGTTGAAAAATTAAAGCAAGAAGATATTTTATGTATATCCTTTACCAACGAAGCGACAAATTCCTTAAAAAATAAATTGAAGATTAATTATGATTATGATATAGACGTTTTAACTTTTCATAAGCTAGCTTTAAATATTTTAAAAGATCAAGAATTAAAAATTACAACGGAAGAAGAACTGGAAGATATTATAAAAATCTTTTTAAATACGGAAATTTTTAATTATCCTTTTTTAATTAAATGTATTTTAAGATACTATAAAATTTTGTTTAATAAACATAATTATTTAAAAAAATATCAAAAATTTTTAAAAAGAGAAAACTATTTTACTTTATTAAAAACCATTAGGAGATTTATAAATTTAGCTAAGGCAAATCATTATAATCCCTCTGATTTAAAAACTTTTATCTATCAGCCGCTAAGAAAAAAAGATAGATTTTTGTTAATTGTTATTTATGCCTTATATTTAGAATATGAAAAAGAATTATTTTCTCGCCAGACGATTGATTTTAATGATATGATCTCTCTAGCCATTAAAAATGAAGCAAAATTTTTCCCAAAATATAAATATATTATTGTTGATGAATATCAAGATACTTCTTATCTGCGTTATGAACTTTTAAATAAATTGTGTACTTATCTTCAGGCCAAATTAATGGTAGTTGGAGATGACTGGCAATCTATTTATCGATTTAATGGTTGTTCTTTGGCCATTTTTCTAAATTTTTCGCAGTATTTTAAAAATAGCAACGTTTTAAATATTACGCACACTTATCGCAATCCCCAAAGTTTAATAAATATTGCTGGTCAATTTATTAATAAAAATCCTTATCAATTAAAAAAAGAATTGCAAGCTTTAAAAAATATCGAAAATCCTATTATTATCATTTATTATAAAGAACTAAAAAATGATTTTACCAATTTAATTGAAAAATTAACTACGCAAGGATCTTTATTTATTTTAGGACGTAATAATTTTGATATAAAAAAATATTTAGATTTGCAAAAGTTTAATGTAGATAGTAAAGGTTATATTACTTCTAAAGAAAAATCTCTAAACGATATTCGTTTTTTAACAGTGCATAAAGCTAAAGGTTTAGAAAGTGATAATGTGATTATTATTAATTTAGAAAATAATAAATATGGATTTCCTTCTCAAGTAGTTGAAGAACCCATTTTAAAATATCTAAATAGGCACGATAATTATCCTTATGCTGAAGAACGACGTCTTTTTTACGTAGCTTTAACAAGGAGTAAGAATCGGGTTTATCTTTATGTTAATAAAGAAAATGAATCGATTTTTGTCAAAGAAATAAAAAAATTAATTAAATTAAATTATTTAAAATAGATTGAAAAATTTTAATATGATTTTCTTCATCTAAAATAATTCTTTTTAAAACTTTGGTTATCTTTTCATCTTGAGCATCTATAATGAGTTGTTTATAAAGATTAATAGCTTTTTGTTCATCTATAATATTTTCTTTAAGACATTTAATTAAATCAGTTTCATAACTAATGAGATTACTTTGCCAATAACTTTCATTTTCAACCGAATTAAAAGCAGTGTATGTAGGAGAAATTCCTAACTTTTTAATCATAGTTCCTAAGATATCTAAATGTTTCATTTCGATAATAGCAATTTTTTTTAAAACAGTTTTTATTTCATTGAGGTCACTATTTAAGCTAATATGTTCAAATATATATTTAGTTATGCAAGAAATTTCACTGATAGGTCCGGCGTAAGCCTCTTTTAATTTATAAGCTAATTTTGAATTAGGCTTTAAATCTCCGATAGGAGGATAGGGGATATCTAAATTAATTTGAATCCCATTAATCATATTATATTCCATAAATATCACCATTATAATTATATGTATTTTGGAATATATAATTTATAGAGCAAAAAAAAATTAATTATTTATTAATTTTTTGTGTAAAGATATAAATAATGATAAAAGCAGCTAAAGTAATTAAAATGATGATTGATACTTCATGAGGAAAAAATTTATCAAATGCTCCTACGACTACGTTAAAGGCATCAACAAAAAATTTGCCGATTTTACCAAAAAAGTTTCCTAATGTTTTTTCTAATTTTTCAAAATTAATAGCAATAATCATTATAATCAGTCCCTTTAAAAAAATTATAGCGCAATCTTTATTAGTTTTTAATATTTTTAGTAATTTTATTTACATTTATTTTACCTAAATAAAAATTGCTTAATAAACGGAGTAATGATATAATTTAACTGGCGATTTGTGAGGGTGATATTATGCCTGGTGTTGGTGTGGGAATTATTATCTTAAATAAGAAAAACAAAGTTTTGTTAATTTTACGAAATGAAAATCCGGAACTAGCAGATAGTGCTATGCACTTAGAAGGAACATGGACTCTTCCTGCCGGCAAGGTAAAATATGGTGAAATTTTAGAGGAAGCAGCCCAAAGAAAAGTAAAAGAGGAAACTAATTTAGAAGTGGAAGATTTAAAAATCGTTTCCATAGCCGATGATATCAATTCCTATGCCCATTTTGTTACAATCGGTTTTGTCGCTTTAAAAGTATCTGGTGAAATTGATTTAGGTTCTTCTTTGGAACACGTGGATTATAACTATTTCCCTTTAGATAATTTACCAGACAATACTTGCGAACCTTCCCTTAAAATCATAGATAATTATCTTAATAAAAGAATTTATAAAAGATAGGAGAAAGAATATGAAAGAAAAATATTATATATCAACAGCAATTGCTTATACTTCAGCTAAACCTCATATTGGCAATACTTATGAAATTGTTTTGGCTGATGCTATTGCTCGTTATAAAAGACTTTGTGGTTATGATGTTTATTT
>CANRAC010000125.1 GCA_947628495.1 uncultured Bacilli bacterium | reverse complement strand
ATCAATTAAATCTTTATTGTCTTTAATGTAGCTTTTTCGAGCATTAAAGGCGGTATATGGTACTTCGCCAGAAAGCATACCAACAGAGCCGACAACATAGCCATAACCTTCTTTTTCTAATTTGGTAGCATTGGGTTCAAAAAGATTGACAAAATCTCCTTCCCCGCCAATAAATGAACCAGATAACGCCGCAAATTCAACGCTATAATTCATATTTATATCATTTTTAACAATATTACTATTTTTTACAGCATTTTCAAAATTTAGAGCTGGCATTCCTCCAGTACGACCTACTAATATTTCTTTACCAATTAAATCTTTCATTTCAAAATTTTCTATTTTCTCACGGGATACGATAAATTGTCCATCTCTTTTAGTAAGACCAGCAAAGGTTTGAATATAATCTTTTTCTCCACCATTATAAACATAAATAGAACTTTCCGGACCACAGAAACCTATTTCTACATCTCCTGATAAAACAGCGGCACTAACTTTATCAGCTCCAGGTGTTAAAATTAATTCCACATCTATGCCATTATCTTCAAAGTAGCCATTTTCAATTGCTGCATATAAGGGCGCATAAAATACGGAATGCGTAACTTCGGCAACTTTAATTTTTTCTAATGTCGTCGCTTTTTTATGCAAAGTTCTAAATACCACAAATCCAACACTAAAAATAACTATTAAACCAATCAGAATAATAATTCTTTTTTTCAAAATAAATTCCTCCTTTATTTCACTTGTATTATATTCGGATATTTATAATAGGTGAGCAATAAAAAAAGAAGAATTAATCATCATAATTTCTTCTTTCTTCGATTTCATCAAATAAATCATCCTCAGAGGTATCTTCTTCATTTATTTTTTTTGTTTCATTTGAGATTGTTAGGTCTTCTGATTCTTCTTCTATTTCTTGAGAATCATGTGGGGCCGGAAGTTCTTTTAATTCTTCTTCAATTTTAACTTCATGCTCTTTTTCTTTTTTTGCTAATTTTTCTTTTATTTCTTTTTTGCGAGCCTCTTCTTTAATTTTTTGTTCTTCTTTATTAATGGGTTTATCTTCTGTAATGACATTTTCTATTTTATTTTTTAGACCTGAAACTTGAAATAGTTTAATTAAATCATAAATTATTATACCTAAAGCTGGTAACATGACAACTATAATCCAAGCTCCTTTATTAGCTAATAAAAATTGTATTCTTCCTAACATTGGGATTTTTAAAAGAGTTTTTCCTAAAACATTTTCGGGCAATACCGCTGCTCCATCAGGAGTTTCGTTATTGTCGCCTTTAGTTATAAAACGTAGTCCTTCATCAGTATTAACAATATCTACAACACGATGGGTAATAGTCATTCCAGCACTTAGTGATCCCGAAGAAATAAAAGTAATAACATCTCCCACTTTTATATCGGCAGGATCATCAACTCTGGTATCCAAAATGACATCATATACTTTAATGTGGGGCTCCATACTAGGACTAATTATAGTATAAAGAGAAAAATATGGAATATATTTTTCACCTTTAGCAGCATATATCTTGGCACTTACTACATACCAAATAATACAAGTAGCAATTAAAATAAGCAAACACAAACATGTCCAAGATATAACATCTGTTACAAATTTAAAAATTTGTTTAAGTGGCCCCTTCTTCTTCATTTGATATTCTCCTCGTAAATTATTATATATTAATCGCGAAAATTATACAAGACAATCAAAAAAAATATTGTAAACAAAATGGTCAAATAAACTATATTAAAAATCTAAGTGGTAGGTGGCGTTAAAGCAGAGAAATGTGAAAGTGGATTATTTATCCAAAACCCAGATGGTACACAATATACTTGTGAAACATACCTTGGTACTGCATTGAATAAAGCGAAAGAAGGAGAAACAATAGTTTTATTAGATAAAACTTTAACACCTAAACAAGATATTACCATTGAGAAAGATATTACTATTGACTTGAATGGTAATACATTAGCAATCTCTGATAAAGAGATTACAATAAAAGGAGCTAATGTTACTATTAAAAATGGTACTATTGAAACTAGCAGTGATAAGCAATTAAAAGTTGATTCTTCAAAAAAAGTATCAACATTAACTATTGCTGATGATGTTACTGTAACTAGTACTAATGCATCTAGTGCTGTTATTCAAGTAAATGATTCTACAAATAACACTGAAGTTAATGTAAATGGTATTTGGAAAGTTGCTGCTGAATTAGTTGATTGTGATGATGGAAAAAATTTAACAGTTAACTTGAATGCAAATGTTACAGGTGAATTAACAAGTAAAACAGCACTAGTTACTCTAGATGGAGGCACTTCTATCGTAAATGTAAATGGTGGTAGTTACTCTTCTAATAAAGGTGCTTTCGTACTAGAAAAAGGTACTTTAAACGTTGCTAATGGAAACATTACAGCTGCAGGTAATCATGCTATAATTGTAAAAAGTACAAAGGACGATGCAAGTGCATTAAATATTACAGGTGGAAACATTACTGCAACAGGTCAAGATAAATATGCTTTATATTTTGCTGGAAGTGCAGGAAATGAAAAAGGAATCTATAGTATAACTGATGGTACATTCACATCTGGTAAAGATGAAGAAGGTAATAAATTAGCAGCTATTAAAATTGACTCTAAAGTATTCCTAGAAAATCATCCTGGAATGATTACTGGCGGTACATTTGTTGGTGGTATCGTTGGAGATACCCCTTCAGGTGAAAGAATTACTATCGCAACAGAAGCATCAAAACAATTAGTAGCTGCAGGTATTGCAATAGTTACAGAAAATGGCCAAGTAGTAGTAGGAACAACAAATGGAAATCAAACAGAACAACCAGAAGAACCAACTGCACCAGAAAGTCAAGAAGCAACAGGAAATACAGCTGATGCTAAAAACCCAGGAACATCAGATAATTTCATGAGTTTAGTAAGCTTAGTATCTGCAAGTGCTGCATATTAGGCTTTTATCCTTCGGATGATGGTGCACTAGTTGTACCAGTTGAATTAGAATAGTCATAATATAAACTACTTTCAGT
>CANRAC010000124.1 GCA_947628495.1 uncultured Bacilli bacterium | reverse complement strand
GAGTTGCAGTCCCACGCCTTACCACTTGGCTATAGACCCGTTTTTTAAATACATTTTGATTTTACACTAATAAGCGGCATTTGTCAATTGAACTAACTATTAATATAATACGCAAAAAGTGACAGATGTTTCTTAAAAATAAAAAAGCCTAAGGTCGGCTTTTACTCATTATCAATTGTTTTCCAAGTAGTTTCTCCGCATGTTGTACAAACAAAGGGAACTAAAACCTTTTTGCCTTTCGGTTTTTCATATTTTTCTTCTAAAGAAACACATAATATACCTGTTTCTTCATCAATATAAGCACGTCCTTGTAAAGTACTTTCATCACATTTACTACAACCTTTATTTTTCATTTATAATCACCTAAAATTATTATTACCACTTTTTCTTTTTTTAAACGAAAAATAATCTAGTAAACTTGACATATTTTGGTAAAATGTCTAATATGTTATATGGTGTGTTTTAAATAAATAAGGAGGTACAAATGCTTAAATTATTAAAAGGATTGAATAAAAAGGTTTACTTATTTATAGCTATTAGTTTTATTTTAATTTTTTCCCAAGTATGGTTGGAATTAAAAATGCCTGATTACATGTCAGAAATAACTGTTTTAGTGCAAACTGAAGGGAGTAAAATGGCCGATATTTTAAAAAATGGTGGCTTTATGATGTTATGTGCTTTAGGAAGCTTAATATCGGCTATTATTGTTGGTTATTTTATTGCTAACGTGGCTGCTTTGTTTTCCTTAGAAACTCGTAAAAAATTATTTACTAAAGTCGAAAATTTGGCTATGCATGAAGTAAAACAATTTAGTACATCTAGTTTAATTACGCGAACAACAAATGATATTACCCAAATTGAAATGTTTTTAGCCATGGGAGTCCAATTGTTGATTAAAGCTCCTATTACGGCCATTTGGGCGATTACGAAAATTTTAAATAAAAGTTGGGAATGGAGTATGCTTACCGGGATAGCTGTTATTATTTTGCTTACAGTTATTGGTATAATTACTGCTATTGTTATGCCCAGATTTAAAATTGTTCAAAAATTAATTGATAAAGTTAATGGAGTAACTAGAGAAAATCTAACAGGTATTAGAGTAATTAGAGCCTTTAATGCGGAGAAATTTCAACAAGATAAATTTGATGATGTTAATAATAAATTAACTAAACAACAATTATTTAATCAAAAAACTTTTGCTATTATGATGCCGATTATGTATTTGGTTATGTATTTCTTAACTTTATTTATCTATTTAATTGGTGCTAATTTAATTGATGGTGCATTATTGGCTGATAAAATTTCTTTGTTTGGTGATATGGTTGTTTTCTCATCATATGCTATGCAAGTAATTATGTCCTTTTTAATGCTAGCTATGATTTTTATGATGATGCCAAGAGCTAGTATTTCAGCTAAACGTATTAGAGAAGTATTAGATGAAGATGTCACCATTACAGATGGCCAACAAGAAAATCTGCAAACTAAACAAAAAGGTACAGTTGAATTTAAAAATGTGAGCTTTATGTATCCCGATGCTGAAGAGTACTTGCTGGAAGATATTTCTTTTAAAGTAGAAAAAGGGCAAACGGTTGCTTTTATTGGCTCTACGGGTAGTGGTAAATCAACTCTTATTAATTTAATTCCGCGTTTTTATGATGTAACTAAAGGCGAAATTTTCGTAGACGGAATTAATATTAAAGACTATAAACAAACGGATTTACATAATAAAATAGGGTACGTTCCTCAAAAAGCAGTATTGTTTAATGGAACTGTTAAAGAGAATGTTGCTTATGGTGATAATGGAAAAAAGATTAGTGATAAAAAAATTAAAGAATCTATTAAAATTGCCCAAGCAGAAGAATTTGTTTTAAAAATGGATGATAAATACGATTCGCATATTGCCGCTAGAGGCACAAATATATCCGGAGGGCAAAAACAACGATTAGCTATTGCGCGAGCTATTGCTAAAGATCCCGAAATTTATATCTTTGATGATTCGTTTTCGGCCTTAGATTATAAAACGGATGCTATTTTACGAAAAGAATTAAAAAAATATACAAAAGAGGCAACGACTTTAATTGTTGCGCAAAGAATTGGCACTATTATGCATGCTGATCAAATAATAGTTTTAGATAATGGTAAATGTGTGGGAATAGGCACTCACAAAGAGTTATTACAAAATTGTGAAGTCTATAAACAAATTGCCTTATCACAAATATCAGAGGAGGAGTTAGCAAAATGAAAGAAGAAAAACATGTAAAAAGACCTCCAAGAGGGCCAATGGCTCCTTTACAAAAAGCTAAAAATTTTAAAAGTTCTATCATGCGTCTTTTAAAGGAATTAAAACCATTTAAGTTTTTAATAACTTTATCGATGATTTTAGCTATTGCAGGAGCAGCTTTATCGATTATGGCACCCAACCGTCTGGCGGATTTAACTGATGAAATCTCGAAGGGCTTAATTGTTAATACAAAAAATTTAGAAAAATTAACTAAAGACATTACTTCTTCGTTATCAAATAATGATAGGCTAAATGCTATTTTAGATATCCAATTAAATGAAAAAACATCTTTTGCCATCATGGCGTCTAGTTCTATTACTCCTGAAGATAAAGAAGAATTTAACAAATTTTTAAATGAAATTCAAACAAATAAACAAGAAGATTTTGTGCAAAACCTTACGAATTTACCAACTAGTGTTTTAGAAGTTTTATTACAAGATAGTATTTATCAAGATGTTGCCATAACAGCGCAAGATAAGATAGCCTTTTTAAAAGCTTCTCAAAATATAGAGACTCAAAAAGAAATAGATATTCCGACGAATATTGAAAAGGTGTTATTTTCCGAAATTACTTTAGATAAGGTGCAAATAACCTCTCAAGATCAAGCCAAATTTTTAGAACTTATGAGCAAAGTAGGAAAAGATCAAACTCAAATTTATAAACAGTTGGATAAGGCTCCTAAGCATATTAAACAAGTAATTGAACCAAAAATGAATATGAAGGCAATTAAGACTATAGGAATTATCTTAATAGCCATGTATTTAAGTAGTGC
>CANRAC010000123.1 GCA_947628495.1 uncultured Bacilli bacterium | reverse complement strand
ACTCCTATTACTGTTCCTATTACTAATATTAGTGCTACTATTCCTAATTTTAATTTGGGATTATATATTCCTTTTTTTTGGGCTTTCTTTATTTCTTTTTCTATTCTCTTTTCTTTCATGAGGGTATCTCTCCTATTATTACATCTTCATTATACCCCCCCCCCCATGTCTTATTGTCAAAAGAAAAAATACCATTTTATTTATGGTATTTTTCATTATTTAAAATTTTAAAACTTCGATAAATTTGTTCTAAAAGTATACCCCTAAATAGGCCATGCGGAAAAGTCATTTTCGAAAAAGATAAAAGTAAATTTGCTTTGTCTTTAACTTTAGGGCTTAAACCTTCACTACTACCAATTACGAAAGTAATATTACTGTATTTAATAAAATTTTCATCAATTAACTTTGCAAATTCTATAGATGTATAACTTTTGCCATTAATATCTAAACAAATGATCATATCTTTCGAATCAATATATTTTAAAATATCACCAGCTTCTTTTTCTAAATCATTGACATCTTTAAGTTCTATAATTTCTAGTTTATGATATTTATTGATTCTTTTTTTGTAATCGGTAATTAATTCTTGTAAATACTTTTCTTTAATCTTTCCTAAGCAAATAACTTTAATCATATAGTTACAACCTCAGTTTTTTCTCTTTGTTTAGCACATTCAATATTTTTAAATGGAATTTGATATTCTAAAAATACTTCTTCAATTGTTTTTAAAGCTATTTCTTCTGTATTATTATCTTTACTTAAATGAGCGAGAATAATTTTTTTAGTATTATCGCCAATAAGTTTAGACAAATAAATGGAACTATCTTTATTAGACAAGTGTCCCTTATCACCAACTACTCTTTTTTTTAACCATGCAGGATACTTACTATTTAGTAACATCTCAGCATCATGATTACTTTCAAAAATATACATATTTTTATTTTTTAATAAATCAAAATGTTTGTAATTTATATAACCTGTATCTGTTACGTAGACTAAAGATGAATTATCACTTGTTAAAACAAAGCCGCGCGAATCATTCGTATCATGAGAAGTCTTAAATACTTGGATAGTTAGATTGTCAAAGACCATTTGATCATCATAAATAATAATGTTTTCATAATCTTTGATGCTTTCTAATTCTAAAAACATACTTTGACTCAGACAAATAGTCGGCTTATATTTTTTTATAAAATTATTCAAAGCACTAACATGATCATTATGCACATGACTAATTAATACTAAATCTATTTCTTGGGGGTTTACATCTAATTCTGCTAATTTTTCGGTAATATATTTAACATTCATTCCAATATCAATAAGTACTTTATGTTTAATAGTTTCTACGTAAGTACAATTACCTTCTGAGCCACTTGCTAATACACTTACTTTCATCATTGCCACAAACTCATTGGGTTAATAGATTTACCACCACGGTAAGGAATACCGCCTACCCAAACAGCAAAGTGAAGGTGCGTACCAGTAGCAACACCAGTTTGACCCATTGCTCCTATTCTTTGTCTTCTACTTACTCTTTGACCTACCGAAACACTAACAGAAGACATATGTGCATATAGTGTGTAGTAACCATTATCGTGTTGAATAATGACATTAATTCCCGCCGAAGAACCAGCATATCCACCATGACCGGCATTGATAACAACCCCATCTAAAGCCGCATAGATTGGCGAACCATATCCTGTTCCGGAAATATCAGTACCATCATGTAATGTTCCCCAACGATATGCATAAGGACTTGTAATGATATATGGTGAGTTTGTTGGCCATGCCCAGGAAGCCCCAGTATCAACGTAAGTCCCCGTTACATAACCACCACCAATATATTGTTTTTTAGTTCCTTTAGTAACCTTTTCGGCTTGCGGTTCTTTTAAAGTTTCATGCGAAGCAATATAACCTTCTTGGTTTTCTGCTCCATTAGTATATTTTAATTTTTTGGTAATTCTTTCTAGTCCTTTTACACCCGCTTGAGTTACTTCATTATAAGTTGTATATTGATTATCATCATAGGTTATTTCTGTATCATAATCGGTTTCGACATCTTCTACTACGTGCATTTCGTAATTTAAAGTTAAGACGGGATTAATTAAGGCAATGTTAACTTCTTGCCCAATGGAAAGTAAATTATCAACACTATTAAAATTAGGATTAGCAATTAAAAATTCTTGTTCATTTAATTTATGGTTAAAAGCAATTGTTGATATAGTGTCCCCTTGAGCAACAGTGTATTTTTCTTCGGATTTATTTTCCCCAAACATTAAATATTTTGTTAGTTCTTGTTCATCCGTATAAATTTTTGCATCGGTACCAATGTAGGCATCTTTTACCGTAATTGTCTCATCAAAATATACTGTTTCAATTAAAGACCCTGTATCCACTATTTCCAGCTGTTCATCTTTTAAATAAGCTTCATATTTATCTTCTGGGATAAAAGAAGTAATTAAGTTATCAACAGCTTTTAAAAACACTTTTTTATCTAATACATTTATTTTTAAATTTTTTTTATTTTCATCTTGATATTTTATCGTGATAACATATCCTTTTATAGTAAATGGTTTTTCTTCTTTTATTTCATTATATACTTCTTTAACATCATTGACTTTATTACTATAAGTAATATCTTTGGTGATATTAAACCCATTAGGGGGATATACTTTATCGACATTATAAGTATCTTTAATCGCACTTTGTTCTTTGTTAATTAAATTATATAATTCATCTTCCGAAACTATTGCACCTAATTTTTTACCATCTAAATATACTTGATAAACTTCTTGAGCTTCACCTGCTCTTTTATCTAAAACGCCCATGACAAAAACTAAAGATGTTATAAACATGGTAATCAATGTACACAATAAGACATTTCTAACATTCATAGATAGTTCTCCTTTTAATATTCTGAGACATTAGCAATATAATTGCGGAAGTTACTCATATTAAGTTCAAATAATAACTCAAATTTACCGGTTGAACCTTTACGATGTTTCGCTATTATTATATCACAAGGGACATTAGTTTCTTTATTAAGTTCACCTTTTTCTTT
>CANRAC010000122.1 GCA_947628495.1 uncultured Bacilli bacterium | reverse complement strand
GTAGGGCAAGATTCAATCGCCGTTTGTAAAGCTTCGCTTTTTAAATTTTCATTAGAAATTACTTCGGAAAGTCCATCACTATCAAAATCAAAGTGCTCAGCATCGATACTTACGCAAGCACCACAGCCAATACATTTACTTTTTTCAACATCTAAAATATCCATAATCTATCTCCTTTCCTTTTATATGTATGTAAACTACTAATACAATTATATACTACTCTTGACAATAATTGCAATCTTTAAGTTTGAAAATTGGTTAAGATATGGTATCATTATACTGGAGTGGTTCACATGAATAGTAGGATGGATAAATATAATAATGCTAATACCCGAATTGGTAAAAGAACACAAAAAAATGAGGAGCTTTATAAACAAGTAAACAAACAAAACATACAAGATTTTAATGTGAATTCAAATGCCACAGTTTTAAGTGATAATGGTACAAGTATCGACTTAGATATGTTAAAAGATATGCTTGATAAAAAATATAAAGAAACAAATAAAAGAAAACCTCTAGATTTAGAGTTTCCTCTAGATGATGAACCTATAGATTTAGAACAAACCAAAGAATATGATATCAACGCTATTTTAGAAAAAGCACGGGAAAATAAAACGGTGGATTATGAGAAAGAACGTCTTAAAAAAGTACGCGACACGCAGTATGACATTTTAAAAAATTTAAACTTAAATAAACCGGAAGAAGAACCAGAACCAACTAAAGAAGAAGAAAAATTAATGACCTTAATCAATACGATTACATTAAATGAACAAAACAGTAAAGAAAAAGAACTAGATCCTTTAGATTTATTTAAAGATTTAAAAGGTAGTGAAAATACCCAAGTTATCGAAGGTTTAAAAGAAGAAGTAGAAAAAGGAAAAACAGCTCCTGTAAAAATGGCGGACCCTAAAGAAGAAGAGGAACAAATAGATAACTCATTTTATACAAAGTCATTGGGCATTTCAAGAAAAGACTTCGAAGACTTTAAAGATTTAGAAAAAGATGTCAAATCTAATAAAGTCTTAGTTACGGTTTTAACAATTATTATTATTTTGGCTTTCTTATTTGGAATATTTTTATTTTTAAATATTTATTTTGACTGGGGGATAATTTAATTACTTCTTTTTTTTTGCATAATATTTAATATGAAATTAAAACGCAAGTTAAAAATTAAACCTCTAAATTATCTAATAATAATTATTTTATTAGTTTTTAGTGTATCTTTTTTGATGATTCATCGCTTTAATCAAAAAATCAGTCCCAAAATGATTAAAGTTATTGAAAATAAAATAAATAAATTGAGTAATGATATAATTATGGATAGTTTTAATAGTCAACTTTTAAATAAGCATAATATTAATAATATCTTGAAAATCACCAAAAATAAAGAAGAGGAAATTATTGCTGTTGATTTTGATTTAGAAAAAGCCTATCAAATATCTTTAAACTTGACTAAAAATATTAAAAAATCTTTAAAAGAGTTACCGGATACTAAATTAAGTGATGAATATTTATTAAAATCTCAAGGAAATAATGGTTATATTATTTTATTACCAGTAGGTTTAGCTACAAATAACAATTATTTAGCTAATTTAGGTCCTAAGATTCCTGTTAAAGTAACTTTTATTGGTAACTTAGTAACAGGACTTAAAACGAAGGTTAAAGATTATGGAATTAATAGTGCTTTAATTGAAGTTTATATTAATATATCCTTAAGTGAAGAAATATTAATTCCATATGTTAGTAAAAAAATAAATAATAGTACCCAAATTTTATTATCTTCCCAAATGATTGAAGGAGTTGTTCCGGATATATATAATGGCTTACTCGAAAATAGCAGTTCTCTAATAAATGTTCCTTTAAAATAAACTACATTTCTAGACTTTAGGTGAGGAATTTGCTAAAATAGGAATATAAGAAGGTGAGTTAAATGCCAAACGATGCTTTGTTAAATGCTATCTCTAAATATATTAATAATAAAGAGGATATATCTTTTGAAACAAACATCGTGCGCGTTTTAATTCATATATATAATGAAATTGATTTTTTAAATCCCTATCTTTTACATGATTATAATTTAATTGATTCTAATCTTTTACGTTATGGACTTCCTAAAGAAGAATTAAGTAAATTTAAAGCAAAATTTAATGAATATATGCTTAATCATAATAATGATGCTTTTTTAACTATATATAAAATTATTATGGATATGATTTTTTATAAATATAAAAATGAATTTATAACAGATGATGAAGTAAAAGAGTATGAGAAGATATTTTTTCAAGGACAAAGTATTGAAGCTTTAAATAAGTATTGGGATCAAACTCTTTATAAGATTAATAATAAATTATCCTTTACAGAAGTAAAAGAAAATGTTTTTAATCCTTATGTTTATTATTTACAAGGCAAAACTATGAATGATATTAAAGAAATGTCTGATGAAAAATTATACTATTTAAATCGGAAAATATTGCGAGATTATAATATTAAAATGGATGATTCTAATATGTTTAATAAACTAAATAAAGTGGTATATAAAGCGTTGTTACCTAAAAGTGCTTTATCAAGTGGGAATGGGTTTGTCGATATCTTAATGATATTAAGCTTTGTTGCAACGGAAGTAATGGTGGGAGCAATTATAGCTGTCCAAATGATAATGAGGTAGATTATGGAAAAAATAATATTAGAAAATACAGAATATGAATTAGTTAAAAATGTAGGCGAAGGGTTTAACTTAGAAGTATTAACGGAAAAATATACAGATTATTTTGAGCCTTTTGATTATATAGTCGGAGATTGGGCTTATGGAAAGCTTCGTTTAAAAGGTTTTTGTGATGCTGATAATAAAAATTATAAGCCTTTTAATGATAAAGAAAAAATTGAAAATTATATTAAAGAGAAATGTGCTTATGGTTGTAAATGGTTTGTTATCAAAAGAGTTAATAAATAAAATAGCTATTTTGCCGTTTTAATGATAAAATAAGAACAAGATTAAGGAGTGTTTTATGGAAAGTTTAAAATCAATTTGGAAAAATATGTCAGATACAAGCAAAATGCTTATTAAAATATTA
>CANRAC010000121.1 GCA_947628495.1 uncultured Bacilli bacterium | reverse complement strand
GATATTGATTTAGAAATAATTAACTTAATCTATGATATTATTTTTAATAAGGAAAATCCGGAAATATTAATTGAATTTTTAATTGCTAAACAATAAGTCTATTTTTCGTTATATCGCATATAATTTATTGGTGATACAATGAACGAAGAATATGATCGAAATAGCATTTATTTTTTCTATATGAAAAGTTTCTCTAATTATTTATATTTACTCTTAGAATATCAAGACTTGTTATATGTTTATCCCTCTTTATGTCCCGTTGGTAAAAAAGAGGAACTTTATGATAATGATGATTTAGTTATTGCTCCAATTGATTTACTATTATTTCATATTCCTAAGCTAGAATATTTAAATCGTAATTATAATGAATTAGAAAGAACTCTATTAAAGCAAGGATTAAAAGAAGCGAATGAATATCGTAAGTTAAAATATCACTTTAATTTAGCAGAAATAAATTTACTTTATCAAGAATTATCTAATATCCAAATAGAAGAATTAGATAAAATTATTAAGAAATATCATAGTTATTTCTTAAATCGAAAAAAAGATTCAGTTTTAAGAATCTTAAATAAATCAATTCTCTAATCATTAGAGGATTTTATAATGTCATTAATTATATAATTTGCTATATAGAGCCCAGCTACACCGGGAACATATGAACAGCTAGGTATTTCCTTACTTGTTATTTTTAAAGGAAGTTCTTTACTCCAAATCACTGGTATTTTTAAGGATATATTTAATTCTTTGAGTTTTTTACGTAATATTTTAGCAATTGGATCATTTTGAGTTTTGTCTAAAGTAGTAATTGTCAATTTGGTAGCATCTAACCTTTTACCTGTACCCATAGAAGAAATTATTTTTATTTTTTTAGCCTTGGCATATTTAATCAAAGCTATTTTAGTTGTTATGGTATCACAAGCATCAATTATATAATCAAGAGAGAAATTATCTAATAAATCTAAATTATCATCTAATAAGAAAGTTTCGTAGCAGGTGATATTAACTTCAGGATTAATTTCTAAGGCTCGAGCTTTAGCAACATCTACTTTAGATTGACCAATATTATTTTCTAAAGCAATAATTTGCCTATTTAGATTAGTAATATCTATTTTATCATTGTCTATAATAATTATATTACTTACTCCCGAACGGACAAGAGCTTCTAAAGCATATCCCCCTACTCCGCCAACCCCAATAAGAGCTACCGTTGTTTTTTTAACTTTATTAAATATCTCATCATTTATTAATAATTGAAATCTTGCAAATCTTTTCATAAAATCACCACATAAAAACCTAGAAATAATAGCTTGCTGTGATAAAAACCCGCTCACGCGAGGTGGGCATCACATACAAATCTTTAGGATCCTGAATCACTTAATGGCTCAGTCTTCTACACCGAAATGTAATTAGATTCCCAATGTATCACTTAGTCGGTTTTATATAAAACAAACTATTACTCTAGGTACTTTTATTATATCATATTATTTAGAAATTATACAATATTTATTGCGGCATTACCGGATTAATTATTCCTACTGAACTAGATGCTGAAGGATTTATGGTATTTGCTTGAACATTTACACCTTGATTAGGTAATTTCCATCTGGCTGAAACATCACACGAATTACTATATGGACTAGGATTTGGCATTTCCATTTTGATAATCATATTAATTTTAAAGGCGCTACCAAAGCCTACGCAGTTACCAGGTTGTAAAACTTTTTGTTTATCTAAAACATCTGCTGAGATATTGGGTAACATTTTACTAATATACTCAATATCTAATGGGTGAGTCATTTTAAAGATTAAGAAGTTAGAACATTGAGCAATAACAGTATCAGATAGCTCAACAGGTCTTTGCGTAATAATATCTAATAATACACCATATTTACGTCCTTCTTTAGCAATACGATCAAATATATTATAACCTATTAAGAAAGTGTCTGTATCTTTTTGAATATATCTATGGGCTTCTTCTACAAATAGATTGAATGGTATAGAAGCTCTTTCTTTTCTTGATTTCGCAAATTCAAAACAAAATCTAGCAATAATTTTAACTATAACTTTAGCATAAGTATCATCAACATCTTCCAGATTAATATTGATAATTTGGGCTTTTTTATTTTGACCTACTGCCACTAAGGAAGATATATATCCTTCCATAGAAATTGGCTTGTCGTAGACAAAGAATGACCCTATATTACTATTAATTACGGAATTAAGTCTAACTTTTAATAACATTGCATCATCATAAACTTGTTGGTTATTTTGAAATCCTTCAGAAATTAAAGTAAATTCCATGGCTTTACTAAAATCAATTAATGTATAAAATGAATCTTTTGGCTCAGGAGTTCCTTCAAGACTCTCATCAATATGTTTTAAGATATATTCAGTAATTAAAACACTTTCCCCAAAATTCCCATTAGAATCTATTTCAAAACATTCACTGAAAACCCTAGTATAACCAAGGCCCTGAATTTGCGTGTCAAAATTAAATTCAGGGGTATTACATGCTTCAATAATTGTAAATATTTCGTTTTTCTTATGAGAAGTTGTTTGATTAGAAAATAAGACAGCTAATAAGGCTTTAGCAATTAAGTGATTCTTATATTTTATAGCTAACTCATCATTCTTAGCAAAAATTTTGGCAAGTTTTAAAGTTCTTTCAATAATAGGAATTTGACTATGAGAATCAGCTTGCAAAAATAATGACCAATCGTCTAAATTTAGTAAATATGGAGGAATTCTTAAAGGAACATCCTCAGGATCAACAGGATTAGATGTTATAAATTTATAACTAAAATAAGGATTTATTTGATTTATATTTCTAAAAGCGGTTTTATATTCGCCATAGGCATCAAAAATAAATAAATTTGCATTGTATGGAACCATATTTTTATTTCTAAAAATATTTTGGATTAATCTTGCAACACCGCATGATTTACCACTACCTGTATTACCAAAGATGGCTGCATGATTAGCAAACATTTGGTTAATATCAACATAAACAGGTTGACCATTATAAATAGAACTTGTACCAAGAAGAAAAGATGACGCTCCATCAGTTCCCATTAATTCGGAAAGCTCTCCTTCATTTATAACGCGGATTTTGGAAGATAATTTGGG
>CANRAC010000120.1 GCA_947628495.1 uncultured Bacilli bacterium | reverse complement strand
TCCAATATAAACTAAGCATTTCAGTATTAACAGTTTGATATACTTTATTTCTACTATTTATAACTAATTCCTTTATGTCATCAAATATTTGATTTATTTCATTCTCATTCTTTATTAATTTGTTGCTCATCAAATTCCTCCAATCATTTACACATTAAAGTTTTTATGATTAAATTATACAATAAATATAATATTTTTCCCATACTCTCATTGTATTTTAAGTATTATTCATCTATAATATTATAGAAAGAGAATTTAGTTCGTAACTTGTATGCAAATTGCTCCATTGACGAATCTGTTCAAACTTTTTGAACATTCAAATATATTTCATCTCTAAATTGAGATGATTTTTTATTTTTACAAAATATCCCTCATAGAATATTTGATTAATTTGTCAAAATCTCTAGGGGCTAATTATTTAGTCAAAACCAAAATATAATATAAAGAAAATTTATTTATGAATAAAGCCAATTTGAGAGGCAAATTATTTGAAAAATATTTTGATTAAAAAAGTTTAAAGATATGTATTAACATGGAATATTTAGTGATGATACTATTGAATCCATTAAAGTACTATTAAAATCATTGTAATTAGTTTGCTTGATGCCATTTTAGTTAGTTGTCTTGACAAGCTAATTTCTATAGTATAAAATAAACACCTAATAAGTGGGGATGTTTTTGTGAAAAATTTAAACAATATAAATAGTTTTAGAAGAATAGATTTATATGGTGATGGTTTTATTGGTGATGAATATAATGGAGCCTTTGTTATTGATAAGCATAAAAATGGTGAATTTTATCTTGTAATTGTATCTAATGGTTCAGGATGGGATCATGTTAGTGTGACTTTGCATAAAAGAAATGGAGCTAATATTAAAAGGTGTCCATCTTTTGAAGAAATGCAGATGGTAAAAGAAAAAATATTCTCTGAAGAAGAAGTTGTATTTCAACTTCATCCAAGAGAAGAAGATTATATTGATACTCATCCTTATTGTCTTCATTTATGGAAACCCAATAATTGTAGTATGATTCTTCCACCCTTATATTCTGTTAATGAGGATGAATTAACCATAAATGCTGATTTTGAATATGGAGGAATCATCATAAGAGTTAAAACTGGTGAAATCGATGGTTGGCAAGTAGCAAGAGTATATTGTTTTACTAAAAGTGGAAAATTAATTAAAAGTAGTCCTGATTGGGATGTAATGTGTAAAGTAAAATCTTTTGTTTTTGGCGAAAAGGATGCTGCATTTCAGTTTATGACATCTACGTCTGATATTAAACATAATGCTGTAGATATATGGTATACAAAAAATTTAAATTTAATGCCTCCTTTGCCAGATGCAATTTTAGTTGGTACAGATAAAAAACTAATCAAGAAAAAATAGAAATTTATTCCATTGAATTGCAATAAAACTTTAGCAGAAATGTAGCAACGGAAGATTATAAAAATTTTTCGTTATTGTTGCGCAGAGTTGTAGATAACTACGACACCCGCTCCAAAAGATAAAATCGTCGCACTAATAATGCGACGTTTATTCTATATAAACGAGCAACGCCTTTCATCATAAAATAAATATTTTAATATAGTTTTAAAATAATAATCTATTGTCTAAAAAAATAAACCAAAAGTATAATATAATAATTTTATCTTAAAAGGGAAAAATAATAGCAATGGAAGAATTAATAGATGTTTTGAATGAAAATGGAATAAAAACAGGAGAATTATTAACAAGAAACGAAATACATAGAAGGGGGTTTATATCATAGAGCAATAGTTGTCATGGCTAAATCTTTTTTGATTAATAAATACATATGGTTCAAAACATTCTTTAATAATTAAAAAATTGCAAAAATGTAATTTTGAAAAGGTAAAGAAATGGAATGGCAAATTAAAATGAAAAAATTTATTAAACGGATTGATAAAGATTGTGCTTGCTGAATTAGTTAGTCTTTATATAATTTTTGTAAAGTGAAAGCTTTAGATATCTCCCACAAAATAGTTCGAATTTAAATTGTTTCTTTGTAGGTTTGTCGTGACTCTGTCACTTTTGTTTGACAAACCTACACTTGTGATTCAGTTATAGTTTTTTCTCTGATTGCATTTCTCATTGTTTCATTATATAATTTAACTGTTTTGTGTTGAGCATATGGTGAAATAATTTCATTGGTTATAAATATGTTTATTATAGATTGTAAAGAAATGCCATATTTATATCCTTGCTCTTCATAAAAATGTGTAAAACTATAATCCACAAAATTTGTTAAGTATTCACTTATAATCCCATCGGCTATATCTTTTGGGATTTTTTTATTATTGCTTGGTTTATTAGCATTTTTATGGACAAAAGCTTCATCTCCATTGTTTTTGTATTTTACAATTAATCTTCGAACTTGCCTATCTGTTATCTCTAGTTTTAATGCTGCTTGCTTTTGTGTTATTTCTTTAGCTATTACTTTTTTTATTGTTTCTGCATACAAATCTTTATCGATTAATTTTACCATATTAAAAACACACCCTCCTTTCCGAGAGTGTATTTTAGGACATTTTAACTTATAATTCAATTTTTATGCCATTTTTTATTACATAGGACATTTTATCTTGTAAATCTTTTCATAAAGCGGACATTTTAACTTATAAGTCACAATTTTTTTATCAATTTTTTTGACAAATTGCCAAAAATCTGGTATAATATGCTCCAATTTACAAGGGGTTGTTTTTTATGAATGAAAATATTATTAATAAAGCACTCTTATTTATTCAAAAATGCGACAATGATTTTGAAAAAAATTTATTTTTACCAGAAAATTCTAGTCAAGCAAAAGAATACTTAAAATTATTAAAAAAAATAAAAAAAGACAATAATTCTGCTATTTTAAAAGCAACATTAAGCAAATTGGATTTTATTATAAAACAGATTGATGCGGTAAATTATCATACTTATAGTAAAGAGAGTATATTGAATTTAGTATCTCTAAGCGTTACTGATTATATTATTAGTTTAATTAAAAACAAACACTTAATTGATCGTTTATTAATAAGCCGATATGCTTATATTGAATTATCAAAAGCTTTATATTACGACATTTCTTACGTTAAACAAATGGATCAAGAAGCGAAAAAGCGAATTTGTAATGCTCCTGTTAATGTTAAGAAAGAAAAAATATTTTC
>CANRAC010000119.1 GCA_947628495.1 uncultured Bacilli bacterium | reverse complement strand
AATAAGATAATAGCTTGGCTTAACGATTATTATAAAATTGATGATGAAATCATTTTCATAAGTGCTTTAAAAAATCGTAATATCAACACTTTATTAAATTATTTAGAAGCCAAAAAAATTACTAAAGCGTATCTTTTAGGTTTTACAAATGTGGGCAAAAGCAGTTTAGTAAATAGCATTGTTCAGTTTAAAGAACTAAATCATCATGCGATTACGACTAGTTTAGTCCCAAATACTACTTTGGATTTTATGAATATCAAAATAAATGATCATTTAACTATTGTTGATTCTCCTGGATTTGCTTTAAAAAATAATATATATGACAATAATGATTTAAATTTTATTAAAAAAGTAAATCCGAAAAAGTTTTTAAAACCAATAACTTATCAATTAAAAGAAGGCTCTTCTATTTTAATTGATGATAAAATTCGTATTGAAAACTTAGAAAAAAAGAATAACTTTACTTTTTATCTTAGTAATCAGATACCTTTAACGAGAGTTTTTGAATCGAAGAAATTAGAGAATCTAAAAGTGCAAAAGTTTGATATACCCTCAAATAGTGATATTGTAATTTTAGGTTTAGGTTTTATAAATTGTAAAAATGCTTGTAAAGTAAAGTTATATATAAATGATCTAGATTTAATAGAAGTTAGGAAGTCATTTTTTTAGGCTTCTTTTTTTCGTTGACATCAACACTAGGGGGGGGGGTATAATAAGTATATAAGAATAATATATACGGAGGATACCCTCATGAAAGAAAAAAGAATAGAAAAAGAAATAAAGAAAGCCCAGAAAAAAGGAATATATAATCCAAAACTAAAATTAGGAATAGTAGCATTAATATTAGTAATAGGAACAGTAATAGGAGTATCATATGCATATTATACATCCAATCCTAGTACAGTATTAAACATAAATGCAACAGTAAGTAAGAGAATAGCAGTAACAGTATATACTGGCACAGGCGGACATGGAAAAGTGAACTCATTGTATATAGCAACAGAACAAGCCGATTATGGAACACCAACTAAAAGTTTTAAATTAACACCAGATATAGGTTACCAATATAAAAGTATAAGTTGCAAAGATACTTCTAATCAAAATGTAACAAATAAGGTTAGTGTGTCAATATCAAATAATATTTTAACAATAACACCGAATACAATAACAGACATAGATTGTGTTGTAGAATTTGGAGAGGCAATTGAGATATTTGATCATAAGTATTTTGTTAAAGGCAATCTAAGTTCAACTGATTTTGCAAAAGGCTGCCCAACAAATGGAGATACTGAATGTAGTGGAGTATACAAAATGAAAGATGATAGCAATAACGATAGCTATTACTTCCGAGGAGAGGTAAAGAATAATTATGTTAAATTTGGAAAAGGTACAATTAAAAATAATACAGAACAACAAGATTTAATATGGCGAATAGTACGAGTCAATGGAGATGGAAGTTTAAGATTAGTATTAGATAGTGATATAGGAACAAGTAAATTTAATAGCACAAATAATGAAAGAAAATACGCCGGCTACACATATGGAAATAGTACACCATGTACAAATAGTAATCCGTGTAAGTATGAATATAATAATGGGACATTTAGTTCAAATAATACAGGAACAAGTAGTACAATAAAAGGCTTTCTAGAAGAATGGTACCAACAAAATTTAGCAACTTATGATAACTACATAACTTATGGAACATATTGTAATGATACATCATATGGAAGTGGAAGTGAAACATCAAGTATATTATATTACGGAGCATACCAAAGATTGAGAGCTAGTTCTTCATCAGTTACCCCTCAACTAACGTGCCCAGACCCAACAGCACAGAAAGATGTAAAATCAGATAATATAGATAGTAATGGATATCATACATATGGAGGAGTGTATAAATTAAAGGTAGGGCTACTAAGTGCGGATGAAATAGTGCTAGCGGGATTTAGGCCAAATGTTGATTCTGGAGGGGCAGCCTTCAATTATCTATATTATACACCAAGTTCATATCATTCCTTCTGGAGCTCGTCGCCTGACATTTACGATACTTATTATGCTCTTGGCATTAACGGCGACCTGGATTATCGTTACTTGAATCACTACTATGTCAATTATGCTTACGGTGTGCGTCCAGTTATCAATTTAAAGGCTGGAACACAAATTTCTAGTGGAGAAGGAAGTAGTAGTAATCCGTTTGTAATAAAAACTAATTAAAAAAACTATTAAAACGTCGTCATCGATGTTTTAATTTTTGAAAAATTTAAGTTCTTTATTTAAAGTAAATAATAAAAAATTATTTTCATTTTATATCTATAGGCATATAATACATAAACTTTAATAAAATATATAAGGTGATAGTATGAATAGTATCATTCTTATTCTTAAAGGTTTTTTGATTGGTTTAGGAAAGATTATTCCCGGTGTAAGTGGTAGTGTAATTGCGCTTTGTTTAGGGGTTTATGAAAAAGCTATTAATACTATTACTAATTTTTTTTCCGATATAAAAAATAATATTCTATATTTAGGAAAATTAGGGCTAGGAATTATTATTGCTATTATCTTTTTTAGTAATGTTATTATTTATATGTTAGATAAATATTATTTATATACTATAGTTTTGTTTATTGGTTTGATATGTGGAACTATTCCGTATATTATTAAAAAAGTAGAAATTCATAATAAATTGCATTTAATCTATATTTTATTAGGTTTAGGTTTAGTTTATTTAATGAGTAATTTTAAAAGTACTATTATTTATATGCCTGAGTCAAATATTATAAGCTCCTTATATACCATTTTAATTGGTTTTATTGATTCGGCAACTATGATTATTCCGGGGATAAGTGGAACAGCAATTTTTATGATGATGGGATGTTATGATTTTGTTCTAAAAATTTTTAGCAATCCTTTTGCTCATCTAGGTAGTTTTAGTTTATTTGCTTTAGGTATTATAATTGGTGTAATTATAATGACAAAGATAGTTGCTTATTTACTTTCCAAACATAAAGAGTCATTTTATTTATTAATTATAGGTTTTTCTTTAAATTCTATATTATATTTAATTTTCAAAATTATTCCTTTAATTAATTTTGCAAATATTATTACCTGTATATTGCTCTATATTAGTGGATTTATTTTAAGTTTAGCTATTGAAAAACTGTAATAATCCTTTTATAATTTAGGTGTGTCCTCGTAGCTCAGTTG
>CANRAC010000118.1 GCA_947628495.1 uncultured Bacilli bacterium | reverse complement strand
ATTTATTGTTTTATCATCTGGTATCAAGTGTTTTTTGAAGAAGCTTAAAAATACTTGACATAAAATTTGAGGAAAATAGGGGCATTAGTAATTAATTTAAAAAAAATATGGTATCATGATAATAGGTGATTGTATGTATAAAACTTTAAAAGATATAGATGTAAAAGATAAAAAAGTAGTATTAAGATGTGATTTTAATGTGCCTATTAAAGATGGGAATATTTTAGATGATAATAAAATTTGTGCTTCTTTAGAAACTATTAAATATCTAATAAACGAAAATGCCAAAATAATTATCTTGTCGCATTTAGGGAAAGTAAAAGATAAGTCTGATTTACGAAAAAATACCTTAACTCCTATTGCCCAACATTTATTAAAATTAATAACCGCTGATCCAGAATGTGCAGGATCAAAAGTGATTTTTTCTAATCGGACAAGAAGTAGCGCTTTAAAGGAAAAAGTCGACGCTTTAAATCCCAAAGAAATTTTAATTATTGAAAATACTCGCTATGAAGATTACCCAAGTAAATATGAAAGTAATTGTGATGAAGAACTTTCTAAGTTTTGGGCTTCTTTAGGAGATGTTTTTGTTAATGATGCTTTTGCTTGTGCACATAGGGCTCATGCTTCGACAGTGGGAATTGCCAAATATTTACCAAGTTGTATCGGATTTCTTTTTCAAAAAGAATTAGATTCCTTAAATAAGTATGTTTTAAATGCGGATCATCCTTTTACAGTTATTATGGGGGGAGCAAAGTTAGAAGATAAAATAAATGTTATTAAAAAATTACTGCCTATCTGTGATCATTTATTATTAACAGGCGGTATAGCCAATACTTTTTTGAAAGTTTTAAATATTAAAATTGGGTTTTCTTTAGCTTCGCAAGATGGGGAGCTCCTGGCTGATATTAAACAGATGTTATTAGAATACAAAAATAAAATTGTTTTACCTTTTGATGCGATAGTGGGAAGTAGTTATGAAAAAGAATATACGAATTATAAAACAATCAATAATATTGAAGATAACGAAATTATCTATGATTTAGGTTCTAAGACTTTAGATAAATATAAACAATATATCAATAAATCAAAGACTATTTTTGTAAACGGCACAGCGGGTTTATACGAAGATGAAAGATATTCAAATGGCACAAAAGAACTATTAAATATTTTAAATGATGCTGAGGCAAATGTTATTTTTGGCGGAGGAGACTCCGTAGCAGCTGTCCATAAATTTTTACCTACTAATAATTTTACATATCTTTGTACTGGGGGCGGAGCTACCCTAGAGTATATTGCCAATGGTAATTTACCAGTTTTAGAAGCCTTAGAATCTAAGGAGGAAGAGGGATATGAAATACTTGATTTTTAATTTAAAATCCAAATTAAATTATCAAGATTTAGAAAGGTATTATAAACCTTTAGTTTCCTATCAAAAAGATATTGTAATAGTGCCTAGTTATCTTTATCTAAACTACTTTTTAGAAAAAGGTTTTACAGTGGGAGCTCAAGATGTTTCTAAATTTCCTAAAGGTAATTTCACCGGTGAAGTAAATGCCGAAGCTTTAAAGTCTATCGGGTGTGAATTTGTATTAATTGGTCATTATGAAAGAAGAAAATATTTTAAAGAAAAAAAAGAAGATTTAATATTAAAAATCAAAGAAGCTTTAAGTCAAAATTTAAAAGTAATATTATGCCTTAGTGAAAATAAGAGTAGCTATAATTTTAAAATAATAAAAAAACAAATAGATGAAATATTTACGCAATTTTCTAGCCATGATTTAAAACAAATCATATTAGCTTATGAACCTTCTTTTCTAATTGGTCAAAGCTCTTTTGTTGATATTGAAAAAGTAACTAATATTATTAATAACATTAAGGCTTATGTGCATAATAAGTATCAGTTGCAATTAGATATAATTTATGGCGGAAGTGTTAATTTAAGTAACTTTGAAAAGTTGAGAACATTACCAGTTTCGGGATTTTTAATTGGCGAAGTATCGACACAACTAGACGAGGTTTTGACACTTTTAGAAAAGGCCAAACAATAATCGACATTCTTTTACAAATGTTTACAGAATAAGACAAAGTATTCTCTAGTAATTTGATTTCATCTTTTATATAATTAACTTGCGTGCAGTAAATAAGGAAGGATAGAAAAGATGGAAAATAAGATAAGGGTTCTGATGATTGATGATAATGAAAATATCATCAATATGGCAAAAGAACATTTTAGTAGTCACGCAGTAATTGATATAGTTTTAGATAGTCAAGATGGAGAAGAGGGATTCAAATTAATTAAAGACAGACAAAAAGATTATGATGTCATTGTCATGGATTTAATTCTTCCTAATAAAGAGGGACTATCAATATTAGAGGATTTAAAGAAATTAAAATTAGAAAAAAAGATTATCGTTTTAACAAGTTATAATAAAGATGATACAATTCGCAAAGTAAGTGAGTATGGGGTTAATTATTACATGTTAAAACCTTTTAATTTCACGGATTTAGAAAAAAGAATATTAGATATTTATGAAGGTGTAACACCCAAAGAAAATATGGCTGATAAAAAAATAGAATTATCTATTACAAAGATATTACATTCTTTAGGAGTGCCTTCGCATATAAAAGGATATCAATATATAAGAGATGGAATTTATTTAATGTATAAAGAGCCTAATCTTGTGGGCGGAATTACCAAGGAGTTGTATCCGGAAATAGCCGGAAAGTATGCTACTACTTCTTCTCGCGTAGAAAGAGCTATCCGTCATGCGATTGAAATCAGTTGGAACAGGGGCGACTATGATTTGATGGAAGAAATATTTGGTCATAGTGTTGATTACGATCGTGCTAAACCAACTAATTCAGAATTTATTGCGACTGTTGCTGATAAACTAAGATTAGATGATCGTTTAATAAAATTATAGAAAATAGAAATTTTTCTATTTTTTTTGCTCAAAAAAAGGAAATGAAGAGTAAAAGTATAATATACCTAATGTAAGGAATAAACTTACAAAAATAAAAAAAGAAAGCGAGGTGAATAATATACCAGTTACAACATCCCCATTTGTTCCGTTAACATCTGATGGAATATTTAAAGCATTATTTAGATATGAAAGATATTTAAAAGATTTTCTGGAAGATGTTTTAAAAGAGAAAATCCAAAAGATAGAATATTTGGATACCTATTTAGAAAAAGATAATGAAAAAAGAAAAGAAAACTTTTTGGATGTCCTAGT
>CANRAC010000117.1 GCA_947628495.1 uncultured Bacilli bacterium | reverse complement strand
ATAGGCAATTGCCAAACCAAAAGAAACGGTACAGCCAATAATGAAAGCTATAGTTATAAAGCCATTGGGCTTGTAGACTAACGGAGTTCCTGTTTCTTCGTCTTTTTTAGAATAAGTTGGTGTAATTAAACTAGTTAGATTTTTTTGATAATTAAATACAACTTTTTGTTGAACGCTATTTAAGTTACTATTTCCCTTAGCTTGTAACATTTTGCAAAATAAAATATATTCTTGCAAAATATTAAAGTTTTTATTATTTAAATAATGTTGATTTTGATAAGCCTCATTCATACTTTGCATAAAAGCTTCGACTTCTTCGGAATATTCATTATTGTTTGTTTTATCAATAAATATTTTAAAAGACAACATTTTAAACACCTTCTTTATTACTATTAAAAATAGAAGCATTTAATTTAATAATGGCAAATAAATCTTGAGCTTGCATATTACTAAGATCTAATTTTAACTGATAACTTTCAAAAATAGATTCTAAATTAAAATCACCTAAATCAATTTCTTCATTTGCAAATTTTAAAATATTATTATGAATAGCTATTTTATTAAATTCTGAGTTGTATTGTTGAATAACATTTAGAACAATTTCATTAATATGATTAAGCATATATTACAACTCCTATTCTATAACTAATTTTACTAAATTTATAAAATTTTGTCTATTCTTTTGATAAGTATAATATTTAGTAGTATAATCATAATGTGATATTTATGGAAAAAATTTCAAAAGAATTTATTATAAATTTATCAAAAGAAAAAAAAGAACCGGAATGGATGCTAGATTTTCGTCTTAAGTCTTTTGAATGCTTTTTAAAAATGGATAATCCTAATTTTGGCCCTAAGTTAGATATCGATTTTGATAAAATAGTTTACTATAAAAAAGAAGATCAAAAAAAGACTAATGATTGGCAAGAGGTCAAAAAAGATATTAAAGATATTTTTGATGATTTAGGAGTCATAAAAGCGGAAGAAGAATATTTAGGGGGAGTCAGCAATCAGATTGAAAGTGAAGTATTTTATCATAAGCACCAAAATAATGAAGTTATTTTTGAAAGTACCGATGAAGCTTTAAAAAATCATCCTGATTTATTTAAAAAGTATTTCAATAGTTTAGTAAAATATAATGAAAATAAATATACGGCTTTAAATGGCGCTATGTGGAGTGGTGGTTCTTTCATATATGTTCCCAAAGGTATCAAAGTTGATCGACCTTTACAAAGTTATTTTCGGATTAATAGTAAGGCTTTAGGTCAATTTGAAAGAACAATTATTATTGTAGAAGATGAAGCTCAGTTATCTTATATTGAAGGGTGCACGGCGCAAAGTTACTCCGCTAATTCCTTGCATGCGGGGGTTGTCGAAATTTTTGTTGGTAAAAATGCCCAAATGCGTTATTCAACAATTCAAAACTGGTCTTTAGATGTTTATAATTTAGTAACTAAACGGGCTATAGTTGAAGAAAATGGTTTAATGGAGTGGGTAGATGGAAATATTGGCAGCAAAGTAACTATGAAATATCCTTCTTGTATTTTAAAAGGAAAGGGGGCAATCGGGAACTCGATTAGCATAGCTTATGCGAAAAAAGGGCAAGTTTTAGATGCTGGAGCAAAGATGATTCATTTAGGTAAAAATACCCGTAGTAACATTGTAAGTAAGTCAATTGCCGAAGATACTGGCATTGCAAATTATCGCGGCACGACGCGAATTGCTAAAGAGGCAACGGGAAGTAGGGCCAGTATTAAGTGTGATACAATTTTATTAGATGATAAATCTCGGAGTGATACCTATCCTCAAAATATCGTTGCTAATGAAGATAGTATTTTAGAGCACGAAGCAACAGTATCAAAAGTAAGTGAAGAAGAATTATTCTATTTAATGAGTAAAGGCCTTAATGAACAAACGGCTAAAGAACTGATTATTATGGGCTTTATTCAAGATTTCAAAAAGGAATTACCAATGGAATACGCAGTAGAATTAAATCGCTTATTAAAAAGTTAAATTTTACGAAAATTCAAAATTCGTAATTTTTTTTTATTTAAAAATTGCTTTTTTGTTTAAACAAAAATCCAATTTTTGCTCTTAAACCTTCGCAAAAAAACCTTTTTTGCGATTTGTTTTATCTAGAAGTGTTTTGTTATTATCATTGCTAGAAAGGAGGTATTAAATGTTGAATCAAGTTGTCTTAGTTGGCAGATTAACAAAAGATCCGGAAATAATAACTACGGAATCTGGAAAGAAAAAAACTGTTGTTAATATTGCTGTTAATCGGCCGTTTAAAAACAGTGAAGGAATTTATGAAACAGATTTTATTCGTTGTATTTTGTGGAATGGCATAGCAGCAAATACAAGCGAATATTGTGCAAAAGGAGACGTTGTCGGTATTAAAGGGCGTTTACAAGCAACAACTTATGAAGAAAATGGTGAAAAAAAATATCTTACAGAAGTTATTGCCGAAAGAGTTTCCTTTGTCAGTAGTAATAAAAAAGAAGAATCGGATTAATCCAACTCTTCGTCATAGAAGATATCATCGGGCTTCATTTTAAAAATAGCAGCAATTTTCTTGGCTGTTTTATAATAAAGCCCTCTTTTTTTATTTTCAATTTGCCAATAAAAAGCTGTACACATTCCAAGTTTTTCGGCCATTTGAGCACAAGTAAACCCGTTACTTTTTCTAATTTCTTTTAATTTTTCCATATCAATCACAATTATATTATAGAAAAAAATGACGCACTACGCAAGACAAAAGTTTCATATTTGTCAACTTTCGACATTTTGCGTTATGTAAAGTTTATAATATGTAGCTAGAGGTGAAACGATGTTTAAAGGAGAAAGGTTAAAAACTTTAAGAAAGAAAAAAGCACTTACGCAAACGGATTTAGGAAATATGTTAGGTTTGGATAAATCAACAATCTGCTGCTATGAAAAGGGCACGCGCCAGCCACCTATCGAAAATATTATCGACTTTATGCAAATCTTTGCTGTAACGGCTGATTATCTTTTAGGAACAGATCACTTAATTAAGACAGTCGAAGATCCTAATTATGTGGTAAAAACTATGTCTAAAGAAGAAATTACTTTTATGGAAGAACTTCGTAAAGATAAAATGACATATGATATTTTATTGCAAGATCCCAAAAGAGGAGCCGACATTGTTAAAAAACATTTAAGCTAATTTTTTAAAAACTTTTTCATATAGTTATATTAGGTGAATTATATGAAAAAGTTTTTTCAAATCTTGGGCCTATGTAGTATTATGGTCTTTAGTTTTTATTATACTGATAAAATTGCTTTT
>CANRAC010000116.1 GCA_947628495.1 uncultured Bacilli bacterium | reverse complement strand
TTATATCCTTTTCTTTTCAGTTCATCAGTTTTACATAAAAGAGCTGGTTCTACTCGTTGATAAAGCTCTTTAATACTGGAAAATTTAATAGTATCTATAACAAACACCTTCTTTTTACTTCCCTTATTTATTATATAATATCTCAGCAGATTTTTAAATAAAATCAAGCTTTTTCTCATATATTTTATTATACAAATAAAGGGGAATATATGAAAAATAAATTTATTAAATCAACATTAATTTTAATTTTAGGGGGTCTTGTTACTAAGCTTTTAGGTTTTGTAATTAAAATTGTTTACACCCGCATAATTGGGCAAGAAGGCATTAGTTTATTTATGCTTGTCATGCCCACTTACTCACTATTTATTACTATTGCGCAGTTAGGTCTTCCTATTGCTATTTCTAAATTAGTTGCGGAAAATAAAAGTAGTAAAAAAATTATTTTTTCCATTATTCCCTTAATGCTCATTTTAAATTTATTATTAATTATCTTTATCTTTTTTGCCTCTCCTTTTATTGCTAATGTTTTATTAAAAGAAAGTAATACGCATTTATTACTTTTATCTATGGCTTTAGTTTTACCATTTATTAGTTTATCAAGTATTTTAAGAGGTTATTTTTTTGGCAAACAAAAAATGTTCCCCCACACTTTATCTAATGTCATAGAACAAGTAGTAAAACTTGGTTTAATTTTCTTAATTATTCCTTGGCTTATGCAATATGGTATTGTTATTGCAGTTAGTGGTTTAATTCTATTAAACATTGTTTCCGAAATTGTTTCCATTATTGTCTTTTTATTTTTCTTACCTAAAAACTTTTGTATTAAAAAACAAGATATTAAACCAGATATGGGCAGTGTCAAAGAGGTCTTAAAAATAAGTATTCCTTCGGTTTCCTCACGCTTTATAGGCAATATTGGTTTTTTCTTTGAACCCATTATATTAACAAATATTTTACTTTTAATGGGTTATTCTAACGAATTTATTGTAAGAGAATATGGTATTTATAATGCTTATAGTATTCCTCTTTTAATGTTACCTTCTTTTTTCATCGCCGCTTTATCCTCTGCCTTAGTTCCGGAAATAAGCAAATATTATGAAAAAAGAAATATGAAGATGGTTAAAAGACGTTATAAACAAGCGTTACTTATTTCTTTTATTTTAGGTTTATCTTTTAATATTATTTTATTTTTCTATGCCAAAGATTTATTGCAACTTATTTATAATACAACAGCTGGAGTAGAATATATAAAATTTTTATGTCCTTTCTTTTTATTATTTTATTTAGAAGGGCCTTTAATAAGTATGTTGCAAGCCTTAAATAAAGCCGGCAAATCAATGAAAATAACCCTCTATGGGGTTATAATCAAGCTATTAGTTATTGCGATATTCTCTTTATTTAAAATAGGTATTTATGGCTTAGTTATTTCGGAAATAGTCAATATCATTTTTGTGGTAATCTTGAATTTTAAAGAAATCAAAAAGATAATATATTAATAATTTTTCTTTTTTTAAAATATTTTACACCTCTTGAACAACAGCAATTATCATTGGTTTACATTCAGTTTCTTGATATAAATATTTACTTAGCTCTTCTCTAATTTCCGTTTTAATTTTATTATAATCAACATAACTAGGACTAATATTTCTTTCAATGATTGTTTGAGAAATTCTCTTAATTTCATTAATCATTTCTTTAGAATCTTTGACATAGATAAATCCTCTGGTTGTTACTTCTGGTCCTACAATTAAATCTTTACTTTTTTTGGATATCGTCGCACTAATTAAAACAATTCCACTTTCGCCTAACATTTCGCGATCTTTAATAACTAAATCACCCACATCATCAGAAGATTTACCATCTATTAAAATATCATCGATTTTAACCTTTTCATTTTTATCTACTAACTCTTTATTTTCAATAGTTATTACTTCCCCATTTAATTTTAATAAAATATTTTCTTCCGGAATATTTAAAGATGCCGCTATATTAGCATTACCAACCATATAACGATATTCACCTTTAACCGGAATATAATATTTCGGTTTTAATAAATCAATCATTAATCTTAAATCTTCAGAAGAAGCATGATGTAAAATATTATAATTTTTCGGAATAGAGACAATTTGCACTCCTAACATAGCTAATTCATTTTCTAATTTGACTAATGTTTTCTCACTACTATCATATCTAGGCTCCGCAAATACTACTGTATCTGTATTTTTTATTTTAATAAATTTATCGTAATTATTTATGACTCTACTTATAGAAGCATATTGATTCTCTTTATCATCAGATATCAATAAAATTGGGTCTTTATCATCTAGATTCGATAAATCACCTAATATATTATTATCAAATGTTAAATATCCCTCTTTTTTAGCGGTATTAATTATTGTCTGTAATTTTTTACCCATAATAATTATTTTACGATGGGTTCCTTGGGCTCCATTAAAAATATCTTGAATTGTATATAAATGCGTGGGTAAAACTAAAAATAACATTCTGTGTTCATGTTTATATATAACATCCTTGAAAAAATCGGTTAAACGATGAGTCGGTGCTGTAAAGCCATTCTTTTCAGAAAAAACACTCTCGCTCATTAAAGCTAATACACCTTGTTTACCAATATAAGCAATTTTTCCTAAATCAGTCGCATAATTTCCTGTCATAGAAGGATCAATGATGAAATCTCCCGTATAAACAATAGCTCCATCTTGAGTATTTATTACATACATAACACTATCAGGAATAGAATGGGAAACACTAATCGGAAAAATACTTACCGAACCAAAATTGATTTTTTTATGCGGTTTTATTTCTATAATATTTTTTTCATTTATGCCATCATTTAATAAAATAAATTTCGTAAATTTAGTAGCAAAAATTTTTAAATAAGGGATTTCTTTTAATAAATCACCAACAGCTCCCATATTTTCATAATGACCGTGAGTTAGAAATACGCCTTTAATTCTTTTTTTATTTTTGACTAAAAAAGAAAAATCGGGAATGATATAATCAATACCATATAAATTCTCATTCGCATATTTTAGACCACAATCAAAAATAAATAAATCATTATCTACATCAATACAATAAATATTTTTTCCTACCTCATTTAATCCACCCAGACTAAAAATTTTAATTTTACTCATGTAAACATCTCTTTTCTATTAAATTAAAAAGTTAAATCAGTGATTTAATTATATCAAATAACTTAAGGTTTGTCTAATCAAATAAAATTTGAGTTTAGGTATTTTTATATTCCAATTTGATAAATTTTAATAAATTAAATAAAATTTGTTAAAAATATTTATTTTTTAATTTTTTAGCCACGCTTAAATAGAACATCTTAATATGTCCTTTTTTTGAGTCTTAAAATATATTATTA
>CANRAC010000115.1 GCA_947628495.1 uncultured Bacilli bacterium | reverse complement strand
TTTGTTCCTAATAATAAGGATATTGTTACGATGTATACTTGTGGACCAACAGTTTATCACTATGCCCATATTGGTAATCTTCGAACTTATATCTTTGAAGATATTTTGGAAAAGGCTTTAACTTATTTAGGTTATAACGTGAAAAGGTGCATGAATATTACCGATGTGGGTCATTTAACATCAGATGCTGATACTGGTGAAGATAAAATGTTAAAGGGTGCTAAAAGAGAAAAGAAGTCTGTTTTAGATATTGCTAAATTTTATACCGAAGCTTTTAAAAATGATACATCTAAATTAAATATTAAATGGCCAGAAATTGTTTCTTGTGCCACAGATAATATTCCTAAATATATTGAAATGATCGAAGATTTACTTTCGAAAAATTATGCTTATATTAGTGAAGGTAATGTATATTTTGATACATCTAAATTAGCTAATTATTATCAACTTACTAATCAAACTGATAAAGATTTAGCCCAAGCAGTAAGAGCAGATGTCAGTGTTGATCAAGCCAAGAAAAATCAAACTGATTTTGTTTTATGGTTTACGAAATCTAAATTTGACGATCAAGAGTTAAAATGGGATTCTCCTTGGGGTGTAGGTTATCCGGGATGGCATATTGAATGTAGTGCCATTAGTTTAACTTACTTAGGAGAACATTTAGATATTCATTGTGGTGGGGTTGATAATATATTTCCGCATCATACTAATGAAATAGCCCAAAGTGAAAGCTATCTTGGTCATAAATGGTGTAATTATTGGATTCATGGGGAACACTTAAATGATAAAGATGGAAAAATGAGTAAATCAAATGGGGAATTTTTAACTTTAAGTTTACTAGAAGAAAAAGGGTATAATCCGTTAGCTTATCGTTTTATGTGTTTGAATACTTCTTATCGAAAAGTTTTAACTTTTACTTATGAAGCTTTAGATAATGCTCAAAAAAGTTATCAAAAGTTAAAAAATAAAATTGGAACATTACAGGAAGATGGAGCCTTAGATTCCTCTAAATATACAGAATATGATAATAAATTTAAAGAATATATTAGTGATGACTTAAATACTTCTAATGCTATTAGTTTAATATATGATTTATTAAAAGATGTGGTAAGTGAAACAACGAAATTGGCCCTTATTAAAAGTTGGGATAAAGTTTTATCTTTAGACTTAACTAAAAAGGAAATTAAAAGCAGCCACCATGATGAAGAATATATTCAGCAAATGATTGTTAAACGTAATGAAGCCAAAGCAAATAAAGATTATAAGTTAGCTGATGAAATTAGAAATACTCTTTTAGAAGAAGGGATAATCTTAAAAGACACTAGAGAAGGAACAATTTTTGAAATAAATTAATGGGAAAGAATAAGCAAATAAAAATAAAATTTAGTGGTATAATGAAATAGAAGGTGTTAGAATGAATTTATTATTAATTTTAGGTATAATCGCTATTCCTTTAATAGCTCAAGTGGGGATTAGTACTAATTATAGTAAGTATAAAAAGCTCGAAAATGCCAAGAAACTTAGTGGTTTTGAAGTGGCTCGAAAAATATTAGATAAAAATGGTTTAGAAGATATGCATATTGTAGAGGTTCGCGGGAACTTAACAGATCATTATGATCCTTCTCGTAAAGTAGTAAGACTTTCATCGGAGATATTTCATGGAGAAACCATTGCCGCGGCAGCCGTAGCTGCGCATGAATGTGGCCATGCTATTCAAGATAAACAAGGCTATTTATATATGCGTATTAGAAGTATTATTTTTCCAGTTGTTCATTTGGCTAATTATTTTGGCTACATTGTTTTATTTATTGGCTTATTAACAGAAGCCTTTAATATGTTTGCTTTAGGTATTGGTTTAGTGGGTACGGGTTTAGTGTTTCAACTAGTCACTTTACCAGTAGAATTTAATGCTTCTAGTCGAGCTAAAAAAGAATTGGAAAAACTAAAATTAGTGAGTAAAAGTGATGCTATTGGGGTAGATAAGATGTTGACTTCGGCAGCAATGACTTATGTGGCAGGAGTTTTATCTAGTATTTTGGAATTGTTAAGATTGATTCTAATATTCACTAATCGTCGTGATTAAGACACTTTAACTAGTGTTTTTTTATTGTCCCCAAGGAATAATTTTGTTATTATTAATTTAGTAAAGAGGTTGTTATGAAAAGGAAAAAACTAAAGAAAAAATATCTATTTATAAGCTTAGTTATTGTCATTTTAATTATATTAGCTTTCGGTTTTTTTAATTCATCGTTAATATTTAAGGCAAATGTCAAAGTGCAAGTCAACTCCTACCATACTCTAAAAGAATATATTAAAAAAAGTAAAAATGTTACTGTTGATAAAACGCAAGTTATTAACACCGCAAAATTAGGAAAGCAATCCTTAGTTGTTAACTATAAAACTAAGATATCACAAAATCAGCAAAAAACTTTTAAATATACGGTTGTTGATACAGAAAAACCTACTATTAGTATTGATGAAGAAATAGTGCTAGCTAAAAATAGTAAAGACAATTTAGTAAGCCAAGCAATTGTTAAAGATAATTCTTTAAAAGATGTTCAAGTCACAATAATAGGTGATTATGATTTAACAAAAGCCGGAGAATATAAATTAAAAATCGCTGCTATTGATGCTAGTGGAAATAAAGCTACTAAAGATTTTACTTTAAAAGTTGAAGAGACCCAAAATAGTGCTACCCAAACTAAGGCTGATACTAATCAGTTACCCTATTACATAAAAATAAATCGCCAACAAAATGTCGTAATGGTGTATGGGTTAGAAAATGGGGAATATACTAAGTTAGTTAAAGTATTTACTTGTTCAACCGGAAAAGCTACGCCAGTGGGTACTTTTAAGACAACCGATAAATATGAATGGCGCCCTTTATTTGGAGATGTTTATGGTCAGTATGCCACGCGAATAACGGGAAGTATTTTATTTCATTCCGTTCCTTATACTAAACAAAGCAAAGATTCTTTGGAATGGGAAGAATATAATAAACTAGGAACTCCAGCTTCTATGGGTTGCATTCGCTTACGAGTAGTTGATGTTAAATGGATTTATGATAATTGCCCTAAAGGAACAACAGTAACTATATATGATAGTGATAGTTTAGAGGGAATTGAAAAACCAGTTATAAAGTTAATAGATGAAAATAGTCAAAATAAAGGGTGGGATCCTACGGACCCTGATCCTTTAAATCCTTGGTAATTATTTTAAACTTGCAATAAAAATATTAATATCCTATAATAAAAACTCGAAACAAAAAATTTAACAGGGAGAAATTGTGATGAATGAATTAGAAAAAAATAAAAATTTACTAGAGCAAATAGAAAATGCTTTAGGTACTATTGATGATGAAACTATCAAAAAAGAGGTTCAAACATTTACTAAAAATGAAAAAGAGGCATTCCTTGATGTCATCGATTATTTAGATG
>CANRAC010000114.1 GCA_947628495.1 uncultured Bacilli bacterium | reverse complement strand
TAAATAAAGTTGTTATTGTAAAGAATTAAAAATAATAGAAAAAATTAACACAATTATCTAAAAATATCGTATAATGTTCTAGAACTTGGAGGAAATTATGAAAATTAAAGATTTAAATAAAGAAGATTTAGAAAATATGTCTTATGATGATTTAGCTTATATGATTTTAAAAGAAGCTGGTTCAAAAATGAAGATAAATGACCTATTTAAAAAAGTTTGTGAAATTTTAAATTTAAGTGATACTGTTTTCGAGACGCAAATTGCTGACTTTTTTGAACTAATATCTACGGAGAAAAGATTTTTAATGTTAGAAAATGGTTATTGGGATTTAAGAGAAAATCATAGTCAAAAAGTGGTCATTGACGATGATGAAGAAGAGGAAGTATTTGTCGATAAAGATGATGACGAAGAAGAGGAAGAAAATGAAGAAATCTTTGATGAGGATTCTGATGATGACGATATCATGGAAGATGATTTAAAAGATTTCGCTGTTATTGATCCCGATGATGAAGAAAATGATAATTTAGATTAAGAAGGTGAGGTGGCAATCATGATCGAAAGATTAGAAGATATATTGAAAAGATATAATAATGTGACTGAGCAACTATCAACACCTGAAGTCTTAAATGATTATAATAAAATGAAGACATTATCGAAAGAACAGAGTGATTTAGAAGAAATAGTTAATAAATATAATAGTTATAAGCAAGTAATAGAAGAAATAGAAGGTTCTAAAGAAATGTTAAAGGATGCAGAATTAGCACCTTTAGCGGAACAAGAATTACCTTCTTTAGAAAATCAAAAAGAAAAGCTTACGCAAGAATTAGAAATATTATTAATCCCGAAAGATGAAAATGATGATAAAAATATAATTATGGAAATAAGAGGGGCAGCCGGAGGCGACGAAGGAAACATTTTTGCCGGGGATTTATTTGATATGTACAAAAAATATGCGGAAAAACAAGGCTGGCATATCGAAATAATGCAAGAAGAAAAAGGAGAAGCTGGCGGATTTTCGCAAATTAGTTTCATGATAAAAGGGGAAAATGTTTATTCGAAACTAAAATATGAAAGTGGTGCCCATCGCGTTCAAAGGGTACCTGTTACAGAAACCCAAGGGCGCGTGCATACCTCAACGGCTACTGTTCTAGTAATGCCCGAGATTGAAGAAGTTGATAGTGACTTAGATTTAAGTGAAGTAAGAATTGATATTACAAGAGCCAGTGGTAATGGAGGTCAAGGTGTCAATACAACGGATTCTGCCGTCAGACTTACGCATATTCCCACGGGAATAGTTGTCTATTCTCAAACCGAGCGTAGTCAAATAAAAAATAAAGAAAAAGCTTTTAAAATTTTAAGAGCTCGTCTATACGATTTAAAACTCCAACAACGAGATAAAGAATTAGGAGAAGAAAGAAGAAGTAAGATTGGAACTGGCGACCGTGCCGAAAAAATTCGTACGTATAATTATCCTCAAAATCGGGTAACTGACCATCGTATTGGGTTTACTATTAATACCTTAGATAAAGTAATGCAGGGTGATATCGACAAAATTATTGAAGCTTTAATTACTGAAGATCAAAAAAGAAAATTAGCTGGTCAATAATGAATCGCGATTTAGAATTATTAAAAAAATACATCCCAATCTCTTCCCAAGCTGAAGCTTTCAAAAAGTATCATGAAGGCTATCCTTTGCAATATATAATCGGGGATGTTGAATTTTACGGTTATCCCATTAAAGTCAATGAGGATGTTTTAATTCCCCGTTTTGAAACAGAACAGTTAGTGGAAAAAACCTTGAACCTTTTAAAAAAGTATCAATTTACCAATCCCCAGATTTTAGATTTAGCCACCGGGAGTGGTTGTATCGCTATTGCTTTAAAAAAAGAATATTCAGCATCGGTAACGGCTATCGACTATTCCTCTAATGCTTTAAAGGTGGCCAAGGAAAATGCTAAACGTAATAATGTCCAAATAGAATTTCGAAATCTGGATATTTTAAAAGATGATTTTTTTGGTACGTATGACTTAATTATTAGCAATCCTCCTTATGTGGCATATGATGAAAAAGTTGATGAAAAAACTAAGTACGAACCTCAAGACGCTATTTTTGCAGCTCATAATGGTTTAGAGTTTTACGAAGCTATTGCGCAAAAGAGTTGCAAAGTAATAAAAGAAAAGAGTATTATTGCTTTAGAAATTGGTTACAATCAAAAAGAAGAAGTAATCAAGATTTTTCAAAAATACTTTCCCAATGCCTATATCTATGGGGAAAAAGATTATAATGACTTTGATAGATTTGTGTTTGTAATAAATAATTGTGAATAAAAAAAAGAAAAGCTACCCATAAAAAAGTTAGAAAGGTAGCATTTTTTATGAAAAAATTTATAATAATTGCTTTAGTAATCCTTGGAGTTGTTTATTTTATTCCTAATCAAATTACCGAAAAAATAATAATTCCTGAAGAGTCTATTCGTTTTCGAATTATAGCCAACAGTAATAAAGAGCAAGATCAACTCTTAAAAAACAAAGTAAAAACTTCGCTCAATAAAGAGCTTTCCTCATTATTAAAAGATTCTCAAAATATAGAAGATAGTCGCAATATATTAAAAAATAATATTGCAACTATCGAAAACAATGTTGAAAATACTCTAAGTAGTCAAAATAAACAAGAGAATATTAAAGTAGTATATGGCAATAATTATTTTCCCCAAAAAGAATTTAAAGGTGTTACTTATGATGCAGGGGAATATGAATCATTAGTAGTTACTTTAGGAGAAGGACAAGGCGATAACTGGTGGTGTGTTTTGTTTCCTCCCTTATGTATGTTAGAAGCTTCCGAAAATGATACCGATGAAGTAGAGTATCAGTTATTTATCAAAAAAATAATAGATAAATTTCGTAAATAAAACAAATCTTCCTTAATATAATTATTTAGGAGGATTTTTAAATGATTGAATTACTGAGTTTATTTAGCATTGGCGTTGCTTTAAGTATGGATACCTTTTCTTTATCTTTAAGTATTGGTACTTTAGGATTAAAGCAAAAAAAAATCATGCAAATTTCCTTTATCGTTGGTATTATGCATTTTATCATGCCTTTATTAGGACTTTTATTAGGTAAACAAATTTTAAAATTATTATTTATAAACCCGCGTTATTTAGTTAGCATTATTTTATTTTTAATTGCTTTTTTAATGATTAAAGATTTGCTTTGGCCAAAAGAGGAAGCGATTGATTTAAAGTTAATTGGCGTTATTCTTTTTGCCTTAAGTGTTAGTTTTGATTCCTTTACAACTGGCATTGGCTTATCTGCTTTAACTAGTAATTTTTTTATGGCTGCCTTAATTTTTGCTGGATGCAGTTTTACTTTTACTTTTTTAGGTCTTACTATTGGTAAATATTCGCAGCAAAAATGGGGACAAACAGCAACTATGTTTGGTATTGCTCTTTTATTTATTATTGG
>CANRAC010000113.1 GCA_947628495.1 uncultured Bacilli bacterium | reverse complement strand
TTAGGCATTTTTATTCCTCCTTATTCTGTTTTTATTATAAACTATATTAAATTTAGACACAAGAAAAAGAAGATTGCTCTTCTTTAACTTAAATGACTGATATTATGGATAATCGTGCCCACAATTCTACCTAAGTGTAACAAAAAAGTTATAATTTCACTTAGAAAAAAACAAATTAAGGGAATAAATAATATTATAATAATTACTTTTAATACTTTACTATTTTTAATTGTGTTTAACATGAGCGATTGCTATAAATCATGCGGATTGCGGTCCCTAAACTTCTTCCGACATCCATAATAGTATCAATAATACGACTAATAGCATTTAACATACCAGAGGTTATACTAGAACCTCCCTGAATATTAATTAACTGTGCATTTTCTAACTTCATTTGGGCCTCCTTTAACTATTGCATGCATAAGGGCGCACAATGCCATCTATGACTCCTATTAAAAATACAACCCCCGCTCCTATTAAAGCGCAGGCGCCAACCGAAAGTGATCCCCCACTAATATCCATTAATTCAGTGTTATCTAATTTCTTAATAATATCAACTCCTTTAAAATAATATTGTTTTCAATTTATGGATCAGTTTTTCTTCTTTTATCTTAACTTTAACCGGTAAATATAAATTATCTATTTGGTACTTTTTGGGTAACTTTATATCTAATTTTAATAATTGATAATTAACTTGATAGACTTCATCATATTTAATTGCTCCTACTTTTTCTATAGTAAAAGGATAGTTATTTTTATCTATTAAAATATTTTTAGCTTTTTGGATATCATTGATATCCTCTAAGGTACTATATAAATAATATGAACAACTATTTTCACAAGCTATTATCATTTTCACCTCCTTATAATCAGCCACTTTATAAATAAAGCTAAATATCAAGAAAAAAATTACCAACAAAATGCTCATAAGCGTAATACTAAAATAATTCTGCGGCTTCAAACTTAACAAATACCCTTGATTATTTTCATAGTAATGAACCATTATTTAACTCCTCAAAATCAATAACTTGTTCAAATAAATCTTCTAAATTTCGATGAGTAATATAAATAATTGTTTTATCATTAAATTTGGTACAAATATCTTGAATTATGTTTTTTTCTAAATCTGTTTGAACCTCACTTAATGCTTCATCTAAAATTAAAATTGAAGATTTTTTAAGTAATGCTCTAGCTAACAAAATCCGCTGCCGCTCGCCACCTGAAAAGTTGGCTATATTATCACTTATCATAGTGTCATATCTTAACGGCTTTTTATTTACTATTTCTTCTAAATGACATATTTCACATATCATTTTAAATCTTTGAGTGCTCACCGTTTGATCAAGGACTATATTATTATAAATAGTGTCGGTAAATAAACTTTCTTTTTGAGCAAGATAAGTTATGTTTTTTCGAATAGTATTAAGTCCATAATCTAAAATGTTTATGTTATTTATTTTGATAGCTCCTTCCTTAACATCATAAAGACGATATAGTAACTTACAAAGGGTACTTTTGCCACAACCAGATTTGCCCTTAAACATCACTTTTTGCTTTTCTTTAATTGTCAGGTTTAAGTTCTTACATATGTAATCATAATTATTATAAGTATAAGTTAAATTTTCAAAGACAATATCGCCCATTAAAAACTTTTCGTTAGTATTTTGCAAATTTTCCTCTTTAAGGTTAGTAAACTCACTTATTTTGTTTAATGATGCTTTCAGATAATTTATTTTTGGTAATAAATTAATTATATTTTTGATTGGATCTAACATATAAACTAAAAGGGAGTTAAAAGTTATTAAATCAATGAGAGTAAGGTGGGATTTTAGAATATAATAACAACCAAATGAGGTGATTAAACAAATACCAACTTCATTAATAAAATTTTTGACAAAATTATTATAAGTAATTAACTTATTAAAGCGAAAAGTATCTTTTAAAAATAGACAATATTTATATTCAATCTGTTTTTTTACCATATCGGGTTTGTGCATATTTTTAAGAGTTAAAAAACTATCAACCTTTTCAATTACTTCATTATTAAATTTGGTATCAAACTCGATATTTCGAACAATTTTCTTGTAGATAATAGGACTAAATATTAATCCGGCTATAATATAAATAACTATAATTAGTAAAAGAAGAAAAAATAATTTATTATTTATATTATAAAGAAAAATGGACGAGGCAATGCCTAATAATAGATCGAGGAAAATAGTAACAAAAATTTTTGAAAATAAATCTTTAATTTCATTTATTTCTTGAACTCTAGTTACTATCTCTCCGGTTGTTCTATTATTAATAACATTTAAAGGAAGAGAAAATAAGTGGTTTAAAAAAGGTATCATAACTTTTAAATCAATATTCTTATTTAAATAAGTTTCATAATAATCTTTAAGATAACTTAATACGACTTTAAATACGGTTAAAAACAGAAAAAAGATACATAAAGTCTTAAAAGTCTTTAGATTATTATTATTAATTTCATTTATAGATATTTTAAAGTAAAAACTAGTTATGATATTGATTAAGGTAAAAATGACGCTTGTCAAGAGTAACTTTATAATGAGATTTTTTTCGCTTGGTACTAAGTTAATAAGGTAATTTAGAATGTTTTGGGGTTTAGCCATTTTTGGAAGTTTAGAGGCTGGAATTAGTTTTATAATAACATTAGTCCAAGCTAAGCAAAATTCTGCCAAATTAATATTAACTATTCCTTTAGCAGGATCCATAAGCATAACGGTATTTTTCACTTGATTATATCCATAAATTACGACAAAGTGACTATATTGATTTTCCAACTGCAAATGAGCGATTACGGGAAAAGTCATTTCTTTTATTTTCTCAGGATCAACTTTTAATCCCACAGCATCAAAGCCATATTTTTTCGCAGCTTCAATTATATGAAATGCTGTTGTTCCTAGTCTAGTTGTAAAAGTGTCTTGAATTATAGTTTCCAAAGGAATATAACCATCAAAATATTTAATAATTGAAAGTAAACAACAGGCCCCGCAATCTTTTAAATCAGCTTGTCTTACAATAACATTTTTCTGCAAATTTTCCCTCCCTTCATTAGTAATATTATAGATAAATTATTGATTTCCTTTTTTTTCTGGAAATTTTTTTAAAAAAGTAATAATTTCTTTCCGTCCGCATAATAATTATTAGAATACATGGAGGTGTTAACATTGATTAACAAACAAAATTTGTGGTTTTTGACCCTATTTAGTCTTATCTTAGTTTTAAGTATTTATTATCTTACAATGCCCGATGAAGTCCTACAAACAATTAAATCAACAAATAACGAAACTAAAGAAACCGTTGAATTAAAAGATAGCGATGCTTTAGCGGCTTTACGTGTCGAAGCAGATGAAGAAACATTAAATGAAATGAATACGCTTCAAGAAGTATTACTAAATGAAAGCGCCACTGTGGAAGAAAAAAATGATGCCTACGAAGCTTTAAAAGAACTAAATCAAAATAAAGGTAAAGAAGAAGAAATTGAAAAAAGCAT
>CANRAC010000112.1 GCA_947628495.1 uncultured Bacilli bacterium | reverse complement strand
ATCAAATCCGAAATAGATTGAACGCCACGACGTAAAACATTATCTACTTCTTTAAAAGCTTCAAGCATTGGTGTTGTTTTGTCAATTATATCTCTTAAGCGATCATTAGGAATAACAATTAAAGTATCAACATGTTTTCTTAATTCTTCAATACCAACTAAAGCTTGCTCAGTACGTTTTTTACCTTCAAATTTAAAAGGTTTGGTAACTATACCTACGGTTAGGGCTCCTAAACTTTGGGCAATTTCAGCAATAACAGGTCCAGCTCCCGTACCAGTTCCGCCACCCATACCACAAGCAACGAATACCATATCGGCACCTCGTAAAGCTTCTTCAATTTCACTACGAGATTCTTCGGCAGCTTGACGACCTATTTCAGGATTAGCTCCGGCTCCTAAACCATCTGTAATACTGGCCCCAATTTGTAATTTAATTTCCGCTTGCGAAGCATTTAAAACTTGCATATCCGTATTGGCAACAATAAATTCGACATTTTCGACACCAGATTCAATCATGCGATTAACAGCGTTATTTCCACCGCCGCCGACACCTATTACTTTAATTTTTGCGATTTGATCAAATTGATTATTATACATTTTCTTCTCTCCTTAACCTCTAATTATCGAAAAAATAACCAAACAATTTACCTAAAATGGAATTTTCCGATATATTAACCCTTTTATCATATGAGCCCAATTCCTCTTGTTCTTCCAAAGATAGAATTGAAACTTCTTTGTTACGAAATTTCATTTTTTCGTTAAAATATTTTATCATTCCTACACAGGAAGAATAAATATTTTTTCGAACCCCTAATTCTTTTATTTCGCATACCTGCGCTCTTTTCCCGAAAACACTTTCTAATGCTAAATTAAAATCCGCGCTTTCGGTTACTCCACCAGTAAATATTATATAACTAATTTCCTTTTTTGTTAAGAGGGTAATCTCTTTTTTTATGATTTTTAAAATTTCCACTAGTCTGCTCATTACGACTTCGCTAATTTCATACTGATTTATAACAATCTCTTCCCCTAAACGATTGGTAAGTTTTTCAGTCTCGCTAGCTTGAGCTAATTGCTTATGAGCTAAAGCTAACTTTTCTTTAAGCTCTTTAGCATCTTCTTTTTTTACTTTATATATAAAAGATATATCATTTTCAACATTACGTCCTCCTAAATCAATTAATTTAGTATTAGTTAAAACGCCTTTATTAAAAGCGGATATAGTCGTAATATCATGGCCCATATTTACAATAATACCAATCTCTTCATTTAACTGTTGATAATTATTAGCATAATAATCACCAATACTATTAAAAGTTATATCAATAACTTCTAAACCCAATTTTTCTAAACAAGTTAAAACGGAATAAACATTTTTCTTAGGAGTCGTAACAATCACACTTTTCGCTGCTAATTTATGAGCAATAATATTTTTCGGATCTTTGACTTTAGTTTGTTCATCTATCACAAAATAAACAGGCATAATCGTAACTAACTCTTCGGCCGGTTTAAACTTATTATAAACGCAACCTTGTAAAGCCCTGGCTATATCATTTCCGGTTACAACTTGAGCCTCATTAGTAATTGTCGTACTACCTTCCGTAATATTAAAATTAGCATTATTCACCGGAATATTTACGATAGTTTTTTTCAATTTTAACCCTAAAGTTTCTTCTATTTTTTTAATGCCATTTTTTAAACAAGCCATAAAACTTTCAGCATTAATAATTAACCCTTTTTTAATTCCTTTACTAGGAGTGTCAGATACAGCTAAGATATTTAATTTATTTTTTACTACTTCGCCAACAACGATTTTAATACTAGATGAACCAATATCAATACTCGAAATAACTTTTCTCATTCTAACCTCCTTGTATCGTAATTTAATTATACAAAATAAAGAAAAATATGTCAAAAAAAAGAAACCTAAAATGGTTTATCGGTCATCTTTTTTAAGCGTAATAAAATTTGATATTTCGAACTTACCTCATTAGTATCATAACTTTGATTATTTGCTTTATAATAGGTTCTAATAGCATTACCTCTAAATTCATCATCAATCAAAAACTTTCGCATACATGTTTGCAAATCATTTTCTTTAATAAAATTTTGAATTTTAACAGAATGACTATTTCGTTCATATTCCATCAAAATGATATTAATAGCTATATTTTTAATAGTTCTTTCTAATGCTGGATTTTGATCAAATAAATAATTATAAGGAAAATTTCTTACTTTTAAAGATTCGGTTAAAAATCTTCCTATATCAAATACACTCATGTTTTTAATATATTCTAATAGTTCATAAGCTATTGCCACTATATTAGTCATTTTTTCGCCTCAAATATGTAAAAGCAATATCATCAATTTTAGATACTGGATTAAATTTTTCTTTTATCTCTTCTCTTATATCATTATCTTCTTCTCTTTCAAATTCATTGAGTAATACAAAATGTCTTAAGGCTAATATGCTAAATTCTTCATCATTTTTAAATAATTTTAAAATGTCACCTAAAGAATTATCTTCAATAAATGTAATATAATCATCGTCTTTATTTTCCGCAGTTTGATAACGTTTATTGGCATTCGCTGATATATAAAAATCATATACCACGATGACATTCAATAATTTTTTAATATTTTTTTCAAAAGCAATGTCATTATTAAAGATATTACTAAATAACACTGGATCTATATTATTAATACTTAAAGAATGTCTTAAATAATAACTTACTAACTTTATATAATCTTCTTCAGAGTAACCTAAATATTCTAAATATTCAATTAAATTAAGTAACTTAGTACGCGCCAATGTGGTAATTGTATTCACAGATACATCTTTTTGCTGTGCTTTTTCAATTTCTCTTATTTCATCTTCATATTCAATAATTACATCATTACAATATTCATTTAAAACTACATCCCTAAATTCTGATTCTTCTAAGAAAGTATTTACAGCATTTTCCCCAGACAAAGACTCTGTTTTCAAATAATTAATCCAATAGACTATATCTTCATAATTTTCATCAATTTCCAAAATTCTATCATCAATATATTCTGCATCTTCATAGTCATCATAAAACCCATCAATTAGAAAAGATATAATTGTTTGTTGTGAAAGAAAACCCCCAGATAGTCTGGGGGGTTCAGAAAAGCTTAAGCGATGAGTTGAAAATAAAAACTCCTTCTAATATAATAATTGCGACTGCGAAGAAGCAATTAATATTAGAAGGAGGACATTTATAATGAAAGAAATCAAAATAAATGATATAAAAAGTTTAGCACATACACAGTGGAATTGTAAATACCATATAGTATTTGCCCCAAAATATAGAAGGAAAGTATTTTACGAAAGTAAAAGGTTGGAAATAGGACAAATATTGAGACAATTATGTGAATGGAAAGGAATAACAATAATAGAAGCAGAAGTGTGTCCAGATCATATACATATGTTAGTAGAGATACCACCAAAATATGCAGTATCAAGTGTAATGGGATTTTTAAAAGGGAAAAGTAGCTTGATGATATATAGTAAGTGGGCAAATATGCGATATCAATATAGAAATAGAGAATTTTGGTGTAGAGGATTGATAATGTCAATATTTTTTTGTAGGTTTTGGCTAAAATATTTTTGTAGGAAAACCTACAATTTTATTTTAGCGGGA
>CANRAC010000111.1 GCA_947628495.1 uncultured Bacilli bacterium | reverse complement strand
TATAATGCTACTTTTCCTTTTGATGTTGATAAAGCTTATGCTGATTATCATTAACACCACTATCCTAATACACAGCCAAGTAATTTGCAAATGCTTCCATTTCAAAAACCACTTTATCCATACCTATTTCTGATAATAGGTATGTCTTAATCTCTTCTGCTGGAATCTTTTCAAGGATTGTTTTAAAATTTGTATCTTGTTCTTTAATAGTTTCTTTAAGTTCAACTTCAGAATATTCTTTATTACTTATTGCAACTAAAACAGCATATTCATGTTTACAAGGAAATGAACAAGGACAAGTACAATTATAATTTATACCATCTTTTGTTAATTCTATAACTACTTTATAAGCATCAGAATCACTACCCATAACTTTAGCAATATATTTGTTTTTATTTTTAAAAATGCTAATAATATTATTTGAATGATAATAATCTAATCCTCTTTGCTTTACTTGATAATTAAAATCCTTTTCATGCTCTTCTAACAAATCTGCTTCATCATAATAAAATTTTTCATCATTTTGAGTGTCTTGTATTCTTGTATCTAAATAATCTTCATTTCTATTCGTAGAATTTTCAATTAATTCTGTATCAATTTCCAACATAATCATCTCTTACTTAATTATATCATACTGTTTATCTTTTTCATCTCAGTATTATATTTTTCTTTAATTAAATCAATAGTAATATCTTCCCAATAATTTATATAAATTTTTCTTTACTTAAAATTTTCTTTATTTTATCTCTCTGCTTTTGCTTTTTAAAATTCTCTTCGCCACCAAAAATTTCAACCGATTCAAAGTGTTGCTTTCCTTGATATTCAAAGGCAACATTCTTTCCACAAACAAATACATCATACGAAAGTTGACCTGTATTCGTATGTAAAAAATAAGGTCTATATTGATGAATAACATTGTTATTTTTAAATACTTTTTTTATACACTCATACATTAATTCTTCAGATTTCCACTTATATTCTACCAAATCATACACTTGTCTTTCAATAGTAGCATCATTAATTTTTGTTCGTGCCTGTTTCAATATTTCTTCTTGCTTTTCTAAAATAAAATTCTTATTTTTTATAAATGTTGGAACAATATAATATGATACTTTTTCAGCTAATAAAGAGTAATCTGTTTTATTTCTTTTTACATATTGCCAATTAGTTTCTTTGGCTTCTTGAGTTAATATGTCAATGCACCTAGCCCAATTCTCATCACTAGAAAAAGCATTATATGATTTAATTTTAGCGTGTTCTAAATCTCTTAATAAGGTTCGAGCTGCAAAATTTGGTCTAGAATCCGTAGTTCTTGTAACTGCTATTCCCACAATTCCATTAACTAATCTCATAAACAATATAATAATATTCAAATACTTGCCACGAATTATATCGCTGTTGAAGATGGATTTCTGGCAAATCTTTATTAACATAATTAAAATTGCTATTAGAATAAATTTTAGGATGGTATCCTTTTGTAATTCGTTCTTCAGTATCTCCAGAATTAAAAGGTCTATAATAAATATTGTTATATTTTTCAGCACCTACATAACTTCCTGTTAATATGTGAATTTGTTTTATAAATTTACTAAACTTCCTTTGATCATAAACATCATTATTAGTTAATTCTTGAATCACAACTGCATATCGATCAACAACATTCCCATTTTTACTTTGCTTATCTCTAAATAAAGATGCAGTTCCTTTTAATCCTATATACATCACTAAAGAGTCTTCAAATATAAAAACTATTTCTTGATTATTGATATTATAAATTTTATAAGAATAATTCTTTAATTCTTCTTTTATTAAGCTAACAACATCCTCAAAATATTTTCTGGCTTCACCTATATCATAATTATCATCTATTCTTTGACGTTCTTGATTTTTCTTTAATAATTCATATAAGTCAAAGCTTGGTAATAATTTTAAAGCAATCGAATGAAATCTATCATGATCATCATAACCTCTTATTAAATTTTCCTGTATTCTTCATCTGTATAATATTGAGGATATTTATTTTCACAGCTTCTTACAAAATATTGATAAACGGAACAATATCGTACAAAATTATAATTAAATCTTCTATTCAAAGTATCAACTAATTCTTGTGTATTTACATTAAGTTTATCATCATAAACCAAGTCATTAATAAAAATTGCAAAAGCTTTGTTTAAATATTCTTCATCAGTATATTTTAAGGTTGTACCCCTAATATCTGTTTTCCATAAATCATACATTAAACCAACATATATTGCATACTTTTCTTCTATAAAATAAACTATATTATACTTATCTATTTCTATTTTTTTATATTTATTATTTGCTATTTCTTTTTCCAACGCATTTAAAACAAAAAATAAGTCTATCATCTAAAAGTTTTTCAGTATCATGTAATAAATTTTCAAAATTAATAAACTCATACTCACTTATCATTTTGTTAACACCTTCCATTATTTTGTCTTTATTTAATTAATAATCTTTAAATGATATTTATCACATTTTTATGGCTTTACTAATTTTATCTAATAGGAATATTTATTGTTTTTCATAAATTTGAATAAGATAATTTAAGAAAGCAGAACATGAGACTAACATATACTTTGCTTCCTCAAACGTTGTATTTTCATCAATTCCATTATTATGTCTTATACCACTTTTATCTGATGTATATCCATATAGTGATGAATAAGCATTTTTCATAGCACCATGAATTTTCCAGCCATTCTTTTCTAATTGGTTTAATGCTTCTCCTAAAGTAGAATTTTTAGATTCAAGTATTATATTACACATTGCTTCTATGGCAGAAATTGATTCTTTTACAGAATTTGAATAGTCTGGTTTTTCTCTATCGTAAAGATGTGATAAAGCCTTAGAAATGCATTTATTGCATGCATTATATTTCGTATTTAATGCTTCTTCAATTTCATCAATTTCTTCTTTACTTATAATATCTGTTATTTCTCCATTTATAAATCTATACCCTACACACTCTTTCTCAAAAAGGCTATTAAATATAGTATAAATGGAATCGTCATAGTATTTTTCTTTATACCATTTTAGAATTGCTTCTAGGAATGAAAAAATTTCATGATATTCCCACTCATTTTTTACACCATCTACAATATGTTTTCTTCGTTCAGATGGATAATAAGGCATTTCATCTGATGTGAGACAAAATATTGCTTTATAAATATATTCATAAAAGTCATCTAATGAACATTTATGTTCTAATGTCTCTATAAGAAAATCAACTAAATTAACAATTCCATTTCTTGTTCTAGAATCCAAATCGTCTTTTTGAATAATAGTGTTAATAGTTTCTATTTTATTTCTATCAGAGAAAGCTCCTCTCACTTTAGGCTTATACGATATCATAATACCACTTCCAATAATATTTTATCATAAAACAGTTATTTTTCCGAGACATACAAAGAAATTTGTTAGAATATTACTAGAGCTTGATATTTTATATATTAGATCGTTTATGAGCAAAAGTTGTAGATATCTTCCACAATCGCTCCATTATGTATTTTAGTCGAACTTTTTAGTTCGATTTTTTGTTGCCGAAAGGTTGCCGAATGAATTGATATAATGAACAAAAAGCGACCGAAAAGTGACCGAAAAGTGACCGAAAATATTGATAAAATTATTATAATTGTTTATACTAATATTGGTGATAAT
>CANRAC010000110.1 GCA_947628495.1 uncultured Bacilli bacterium | reverse complement strand
GACAAGAATATGAAAATACCAGACATAATATTGGATTCATGGTTTTAGATACGTATTTAGGCAAAGTAAAATGGAAGTGTAAAAATAATGCGTTTTATTATGAAACAAATATAAATGGGGAAAAATATCTTTTCTTAAAACCTTTAACTTTTATGAATTTATCAGGGCAAGCTGTTAAAAGTTATATAGATTATTATGACATTGATATTGCCGATATTTTGATAATTCATGATGACCTAGATTTACCGGTGGGAACAATTAGGTTAAAACAAGATAGTAGTGCAGGAGGCCATAATGGTATAAAATCTATCATTAGTCATTTAGGTACGCAAAACTTTAAAAGATTAAAAATTGGCATATCCAATAATAAAAATTTAGATACCAAGGATTATGTTTTAGGAAAATTTTCCAAAAATGAAATAGATAGTTTAAATAAAATTTTAAAAGATACTCATAATATAATTGAAGATTTTTCGCAAATGTCTTTTATTGATTTAATGAGTAAATATAATAAACGAGGCAATGTATGAACTATCTAGAAAACATTATAAACTTAGCAGATAATATAAATATAACGGGTTTAACTTTTGAGTTAAATGTTTTTTACGTGTTAGCAAAGTTTTCCAAAAGCCAAGAAAATATTTTAGTAGTGACTAATAGTTTATATGAAGCTAATCAGTTTTATAATAGCCTTTCTACTTATACGGAAGATGTTCTTCTTTTTCCTATGGATGATTTTTTAACTTCAGTGGCTTTAGCTGTATCACCTGATTTAAAAGTTAAAAGATTGGAAACTTTAGAAAAAATTACCTCGAGGAAGAAAAAAATTGTAATTACAAACTTAATGGGTTATTTAAAATTTTTACCAAATCAGGACGAGACAAAAAAGTATCTTTCCAAAATTAAAGTTGGGGACAAAATAAAAAGGGAAGAAATTATTTCCACTTTAGCCGACTTAGGATACAAAAAAGATTCTCTTGTTACAACTACTGGGGAGTATGCAGTAAGAGGCTATATTATTGATGTGTTTTTGTTAGAAGAAGAACATCCCTTTCGAATCGAAATGTTTGGCGATGAGATAGAATCAATCCGTTATTTTAATGAAGAAACGCAAATTTCCATTGCTAAAAAAACAGAAATTAATTTAAGACCTTTTGCCGAAATAAAAACCAAGAGTAACTCTTCTTTATATAACTACTTAAAAAGCCCTTTAGTTATCTTTTATAATATGGATCAAATTAAAGCAGGCTATGAAAAATTAGAAAAAGATATGTTTGAATATAAACTGTCTACCAATGTTGAATCTAATTACAAATACATGTATGAATTAAACGAAATTAACCCTGAACAAATAAACTATATAAGCACTTTTAATAATAAGATAGCAAAAATAAAAACTTATAACTATGAAACTCAAGATATAACTAATTTTAATAGTGACTTTGCCAAATTAAAAGATTTTGTTTTAGGCATGAAAAGCCAAAAGAAAAAGATCATTTTCTTTTTAAGCCGTAAAGAACAAATTTGGAAAATTAATGAATTATTAGAAGAAAATATAAAAACAATCCAAAATATTGCTGAAGCAAAACCAGGAACTATTAGTGTCATTAAGCAAAAAATAAATAAAGGATTTAGAATAGTTGATTATATTGTCATTAGTGAATTTGATATTGAGAATATTTCCCGCAAAAAGATAAATTATAAAAATACTTATAAACTAGGAAGTAAAATAAATAGTTTTAATGATATTAAAAAAGGAGACTATGTTGTACATGCTGCCCATGGCATAGGAATTTATAATGGTGTAGTAACTTTAAATAAAAACGGTATTCAAAAAGATTACTTGCAAATAAATTATAAAGATAATGATAAAATTTATATTCCTGTGGAAAAAATAAATACAATATATAAATATGCTAATAAAGAAGATGCTCATCCTAAAATAAATAAATTAAATTCGGTGGCATGGCAAAAAACTAAACAAACCTTAAAAAGAAAAGTAAAAGATATTTCAGCAGAATTAATGCACTTATATGCAGAAAGAAAAAAAATAAAAAAAGATAAGTATTATGATTTTCCTGAAGAAAGTATATTTGCTGCGGAGTTTACCTATGAAGAAACAAAAGATCAATTAAAAGCTATTCATAATGTCAACGATGATTTGCGCAGTGAAAATCCTATGGATCGACTTTTATGTGGAGATGTTGGTTATGGAAAAACTGAAGTAGCCTTGCGCGGAATGTTTAAGACAATTTTAAATGGTTACCAAGTTCTGTATTTATGTCCAACAACAATTTTATCAAAACAACAATATAATACCGCTTTAGAAAGATTTAAAAATTTTGGAGTAAATATTGGGTTATTAAATCGTTTTACACCTAAAAAAGAACAAACAAGAATACTAAATGCTTTACAAGATGGAACTATTGATTTAGTTTTTGGAACACATAGATTATTAAGTGATGATGTAGTCTGTAAAAAATTGGGTTTGTTAGTAGTTGATGAAGAACAACGTTTTGGTGTTACTCATAAAGAAAAGATTAAAACTTTAAAAAAGGATGTAAATGTCCTAACATTATCGGCAACTCCGATTCCTAGAACTTTAAAATTGGCTTTGTCAGGTCTGCGTGATTTATCAATTATTGATACGCCGCCAGTTAATCGTTATCCCATTCAAACTTATGTAGTAGCCGAAGAAGACGTTTTAATTCAGGATGCTATTTATAAAGAACTATCACGGGGTGGCCAAGTATTTATGCTTTATAATCGGGTGGAAAATATTGAAAGTCGCGTAGAGAAAATTAAACAACTAGTCCCCGAAGCGCGAATAAATTATGCCCATGGCCAAATGAAAAAAGAACAATTGGAAGATATAATGGATAGCTTTATCAATTATGAATTTGATGTATTAGTTTGTACGACAATTATTGAAACAGGTATTGATATTCCTAATGCTAATACTTTGATTATTATTGATGCTGACCGTTTTGGCTTAGCCCAACTTTATCAAATAAGAGGTCGGGTAGGGCGAAGTGATAAAATTGCCTATGCTTATTTTATGTATAATAAAGGCAAAGTTTTAAATGGTGATGCCGTGAAAAGATTGCAAGCTATTAAAGAATTTACCGAGTTAGGTAGTGGTTATAAAATAGCCATGCGCGATTTAGCAATTCGAGGAGCTGGCGATATTTTAGGTAGTGAACAGGCTGGGTTTGTCGACACGGTAGGAATAGACTTATTTATGAAAATGATTGAAGAAGAAATTGCTACTTTAAACGGAGAGGCAAAACCGGAAGAGCCAGAAAGTGCAAAGGCTTTAATTGAAGTAGATACTCATATTAGTGATCACTATGTTTCTGATGAAGAAATTAAAATTGAAATTCATAAAAAAATTAACGAAATTGATAGTCTAAGTAAATTAAAAGAAGTAAAAACTGAACTAGAAGATCGCTTTGGAAAAATACCGGATACTATGGAAATATATATGTATGAAGAATGGTTTGAAAAACTAGCTTTAAGCTTAAAAGTCGTAAAAGTTATGCAAAATGCTAAAGAGATAGAAATTGAGATTCCCGAAGATGTTTCCAACAAATTAGCTGGAGATAAATTATTTTTAACTGTTTATAATATTAATCCCAAATTTTCGTTAAGATATGTGGCTAAAAAAATCTATGTAAAATTACCTATTAAGGGACTGGAAAA
>CANRAC010000109.1 GCA_947628495.1 uncultured Bacilli bacterium | reverse complement strand
GGAGGCTTGATATTATGAAGAAAAAAGATTTATTAATCTCATTTCTAATACTAATTATCATTTTATTAATAGTCTCTATAATGATTCTATGTATAAAGAAATAGCACTCAATCTAGCATAGATTAAGTGCTTGACCAAACTTAGGTAAGTACTCAACTCGCGAAGTTAAGTCTTCCCTTTTTATTTTATGCAAGTCTCCTTGACATATTCATCATAACATAAAAACACACTTTTATCAAGTACGCTTTCTATTTTTACTCGAAAGCCCGAGTTTCCTATCATTTTGGTACCGAAAAAAATTGTTGTAATAATAATTTGTTAGAAAAATCTTTATCTATATTAATTAAAAATTCTTTTAAATTTGTATAATAGTTATCCCAAATATGATAATTATTAAGTAGTGGCTGATTCTTTCTTAAATCAGCAGATAACAAGCCATAATCATTACCTTTTTGTGCAATTTGATAAGTAATTGTTGGTAAACGAAAATATTTTGCTAAGTAACTACCCAAAAGTTCACTTACAATTTGCTCATCGTGCTCCAAAGTTTTAAAGTAATACATATTTCCGGCTTTTTTATACCAATTATTTTTATTTACCCGATTATCATTAACTTTCTGATAACTATCTATCCTTATAATTTTAGGAGAATTTTCTAATATCATTTTAATCACTCTTATCTAGATTTAAGATTGCGCACTTCAGCCTGATATCTAGCTTCAAATATCTTTACTATTTCATTACCGAATTTAACATTTTCCGCATTTTCTAAAAATATATAATCAGTATCTAAAATTACTAAATCCCCTTTTTTTAAAATCTCACTACCTAAACTTTGGGTATACCCTAAATTTTGATAAGGAACCGGTCCCCAATTTTTAAAGTTAGTCACATTATCTTCTAGAAGCCTTCCGACATTTTTCAAAGAAGGATCAGTCCATATCAAACCATATTCTCGCGCTTTTTTGTATAATGTATAAACATCTTCTTCCGTAATATTATTAGTATCTACACGAGGCGTAACAGTTAAATATATTTTTTTACCAGCAATATTAAATTTTTGACGATTTATACTAGATATTAAATAAGGAAAATGGGATATGTCAAAAGATCTATAAAATGGTGTAATTTTTAGACATATATTATTTATTTTTACTATAAAAGGAACAATCATCTGGGCATATAGCAAATCATCAAAGTTAAAAATTATATCTTTACACTCGACTTTTTCTTCTGTGCATATTTCGATAATACCTTTAGCTATTAAATAGACAAAAGATTTAAATTCTTGAGATTTATAATCATAATGACCTTTTAGATAATAAGTTATTAATTCTTGCAAACAAGGTAAAGGGTTTTTAGCAATTTGCTCATCTATTATCTTAATAAGATTATTTATTCCTTCATAATTTTCTTTATTAAGATGAATTAAATAACTTTTAGTTAAAAATAAATCTTTATTAATATGTTTTATATTAGTGAGTATTTCCTGATTATGTTCTAAAATAAAATTATTTAAAGAGTTTGCTTTAGAAATGGAACTTTCCATAATATAAAAAAGAGATTTTGTTTTTAAATCATTTAATAGTTTGTTTGTCAATTCATTAGTCATAATTACCTCATTTTTTAATTAATGTTTTTATTTTTTTTAATAATTGATAAATTGTATAAGTTTTATTAGTACCTAATTCAAAAGCTCCTAAAAGTTCTTCCACATAACCGTTAAAGCCTTTTTTAAATTCATAGACTCCATAATCTTTACCATTTTTATCAAAGACATCTTTAATACCATAAAAATTATATCTTTGATAACCATGATCTGCGGCATATTTAATCATTTCCCATTGCAAACGATATTGTCCACAATATTTCATATATTCATCGTATGATCCACTAAATAAATAAACGATTTCATCACCATATAATATAAACATTGCTCCCGATAAGATGACAAAATCACCATGTTCATCTTTTAATGCTTGAACTTCTTCCATCTTTTGCTTAATTGCCGTTATATCTTTTCGCATAGTTTCTTTTTTCTTTTTATTGCTAGATGAATCACTTAGAGTTGCCACTTTTTCTTCAAGAGTATTTCTTTCCTCTTTTAATGTTTTTAAATATAAATTACAATCTAATTTACATATTAAAACTTTAACATCATCTTTAAATATTTTATAGACATCTTGATAATATTCTAAACTACGATCTTTAAATCCCCTTCTTTGGCAAGTATCACTCGTAATCTTTTTAAATATATTTAAACTATCATAAGAAAGCTCTTCTATAACTAATTTATATTTATTAATCGTTCGATTAATATAGTTTCTTGTATTAGGTTTAAAAGAAGCAAATAATTCCTCAGCAGTTTGCCCTTTTATATCCAAAACATAAGTCCATTTTACTTGGGCTGAATTTTTTAAAGGTTTAAATCCTAATTTGTTTAAATTAGCTAATGCCTGTTTATTATTAATTCCTCCTTCAATAATATTAGCTTCACTATCTCTTTGCACGTTAGGAATATAAGGGTCAATTGTTAAACGAAAACCATCTTTTAAATTAATAAATTTTTTAATTTCCAAAGTAAAAAACTCTAAAAGTTCATAGTCATTATAATCAATTAGAAACCCTTTTAAAGCTTCAAAAGTTTTTTTACCCATAAAAGTAAAACTACTGGCAATTAAAGAAACCGCAACAATCTTTTTCTTTTCACGGACACCAACTAAATAAACAACTCTTCCCTCTTTTATTAAAAGTTCTTTCATATATAATGATTCAAAAAAATTATGTTGCGGATGATCATAAGCAAATTTTTTAAACTCTTTATCAGTTAAAATTGTAAATTCAAAATTTCTTTTCATATAATTAGTATCTAAAAAGTAAGAATATTTATACTCTTTTTCCTTTCGTTTTATTTCCTTTAAACGTCATCTATACCATCTAAACAATTATCATATAGCCATTTTTCTAATTTACTAATATTGTTTGTTTCATAATATTCTATAAGTAAAGTAAAATACTCACCAATTTTTGAAACAGGAACAGCAATAATACCTTGACCTAATCTAATCATTTCTTTATTAGCTACTAAATTAGCTACTCGTTTATTACCGTCCATAAACATTTGGGCTCTTTGAATATAAGCAAATAGATGGATACATTTTTCTAAAGGATTTTCTATAGATAATATTTCCTTTAATTCTTTTTCATAATCACACTCACTAGGCAATTTAGGGCGCCAGGAAGTTCCCGTTATACCTACGCCTTTATCGCGAAAATCACCTAAAGGTTTAATATTTTGCCCTTTACATATTTCAAAATGAACTTTCTTAATATAGTCGATAGTAAGTTCTTCATCAATTGTATTTAAAACAAACTCCCAAGCATCTTTTAATCCTTTTAATTTTAACATATCATCAACCGATATATTACCCGTATTGACATTATTCATAAAAGAATAAGTATCAGCAAGAGTAATTTCTATACCTTCTAAGTTAGCACTTTTATAAATATTATCGACTAATTTTCTTTTAGCAAAGAAGATATTATCTTCTTTAGTCATATTATATTTACTTTTTAGCATAGGCTTCTCCTTTTAAATAATTTAGCATTTCTTGATAATCTTGTTCATCTCCTGATATTAATAAAACATCTGCTTTATCTAATATAAGTTTTTCAAATTCTTTTTCCATTTCCAAAACCCCTCGTTTTTTCTCTATTTTAAATTAATGCTTTTATTTCGTCAATTAATTTTTTATCATTTATTTTCTCTAATAGTTTATTTA
>CANRAC010000108.1 GCA_947628495.1 uncultured Bacilli bacterium | reverse complement strand
GAAAATATTATTTCTCCCAAAAAAGGGGTAAAATTACCAAATTTTCTAACTGAAGAAGAAGTTGATTGTCTATTAGATATTTCTTTAAATGATGCTTATTGTTATCGAAATAAGGCCATGTTAGAACTTTTATATGCTACCGGTATTAGGGTAAGTGAATTAATTAATTTAAAATTTATTAATCTTGATTTAGAAAATGATTTTATAAGAGTAGTAGGGAAAGGCAATAAAGAAAGACTAGTGCCTATTGGTGATGTGGCGAAAAAGTGGTTAATTAAATACATAAATGAATATCGCCAAGAACTATTAAAAAATAAAAATAGTGATTATCTTTTTATCAATAATCAAGGAAATGTTATTTCCAGAGTCGGTTTTTTTAAAATTATCAAAAAATTATGTGCCGAAAAAAATATTAATAAAAATGTCAGTCCACATGTTTTAAGACATTCCTTTGCCACCCATCTTTTAGCTCATGGAGCCGATTTGCGAGTTATTCAAGAAATGCTTGGTCATAGTGATATTTCTACTACCCAAATATACGCCCATTTAGTAAACGAAAAATTAAAAAAAGACTACGAAGAATTTCATCCTCGCAGTCATAAATATTAAAGGAAATTTTAAATCATTTCCTTTTCTAACGAGCGTTGTTTCTAGCTGAGTTAGAATTTTTTGCGCTGTTGCTATTGCTATTATTTCTAGAGCTATTATTATTTCTAGAACTATTGCAATTACTATTGTTTTTAGAATTATTATTTCTTGCGCTATTATTATTTCTTGTATTACTCATATAAACTACCTCCCACTATTATTATGGATTAAAAAAGAACGGTTATTCAAAAACTTAATGGTAATACTTCCCATTTTTAATGGTAAAAATTAGCTTCTACTTAAATTGTAATTGTTTCTCATTGATTTTTATGTTAGTATATACCACAAAAAGGGTGGGTTAATATGACTAAGCAAGATGAACAAATAGAACTGTTTTCGGATCGAAATTTACAAAGTTGGGATAAAAATATTTTAAAAACACCTAAAGAAAGATATATTTATGCTTTGATAAGAACATTAAAATTAGTCTATTCTTTACCATTTAAAAATGCTTTATTAGCTATTGGTGAAGTTAATAATATTTTTGAAGTAATAATCATCTTTAATGATGACGGTATTTTAAAAGTAGCTGACTATAAGCGTAACTTAATTATGCCTAAGAATGATTATTACAAGTGGTATCACTTTCACGAATTAAACGTTTTAAATAAATTCGAAATATATGCTTTAGCCAATTTTATTAAAGATACTGATAGTGCTAAATATATGTATGATTATCTTATTTTTAGTAAGGAGATATTACAAGAATTAAGTAAGAAAAATTATTATGAATATCTAAGTCAAAAATATGATGAGAATGGTCTTAATTTACGTAACTATACATGGTTAGGAAATAATTGTGATGGTATATTTTTTAATAAAAGTGATTATTCACATAAAAAATATATAGAAATAATGGAAGAGATAGCTAATTTCACTAAAAATCCAGACAAAGAAAGCGAATATATAAAGAAAATTCCCAAAAGTGCTGGTTACTTATTTTCTCACCCCGATTTTGAAGAATTTAAATTTTATTTAATTTCTAATATGTTTAAGGATAATAATATTAAAAAAGAATTATTATCCAATAAACGCTATCATCATTGTCACGTTAATGCTTATGATTTTGCTAGACTATACGAAAAAAATACTCATAAGGATGTTTATATCGTTAGCGGTCAGATTAAAGCAAATGAAATTGATTATTTTTACCATTCATGGATAGAAGTAAAATCCGTCAAAAATAATTTAGTAATGGATTGGAATGAAAATCTTATAATACCAAAGGAAGTATATTATCAACTTTTTGAAGCGCGAGCTATTAGTAAAACTAATGTTAATGAGATGGAAGAAATTATTAACCTTACTAATAAAGCAGGTCTAAATTTTAATCAAATGGACTTAAATTATTTTGGTCAAGAGATAAAAAAAGATTTATTAAAACATAATACTTTAATCAAAAAATAAAAAATGCAACCAATTTTCTACAAAAAACAACCTAAAGATGGTGTTGTGCTACCAGTAGAAAATTATAAAATAGAAATGGAAAGGAGGAAATAATGAATAATAAATTTGCTGAAAATTTAAAAAAGGTAAGAAAAGAAAATCATTTATCTCAAGAACAACTTGCTGATGAGCTTGGTGTTTCTAGACAAGCTATTTCTAAATGGGAATCTTCTCTAGCTTATCCGGAAATGGACAAAATAATTGCTTTATGCGACAAATTTGACTTAAAAATCGATGATTTATTACATAAAGACATTCACGAAATAAAAGGGGAGGAAGAAAGAAAAAAGACATTAAATAAAACAATAGATGGTTTTTTAAATTTTATTACGGATACTATAAATTTATTTAGTAATATGAGTTTTAAAAGCAAAATTAAATGTTTAGTAGAGCAAGGGATTATTATAGCAATTTTATTTGTAATAGCTAATATAATAATTTATTTAGGAAATTCTTTAATATCTAATTTTTGGGGATTTTTACCTACAAGCTTCAGATACTTAATCAGTAACTTTTTAGAAACAATTTTAATTATATTCTGTATAATTTCGGCAATTATTATTTTAGCTCATATTTTTAAAACTCGCTATTTAGATTATTATAATAAATTAAAAAAAGATCTAAAAAATAACGAAGAAATAGAAAAGATTGAAAATAATACTAAAGAAAATAAAATTTTATTTAAGGAAAAAGAAAATCAAATAATCATTAGAGATCCAAAACATAGTGAATACAATTTTATTAATAGTTTATTTAAATTTATAATAGGTATAATTAAATTTTTGGCATTGTGGTTAGCTTTATTTATCTGTTTTATCTTAGTATTATTATTTATTGGTTTCATTGTATCATTTTTAGTTTATAAAACTGGTTTATTTTTTATCGGCTTTCTACTTGCCATTGCTTCTTTAATTACCATAACAACTATCTTTTTATTAATTATTTTAAACTTTATATTTAATCGCAAAAGTGCTAAAAAGAAAATGATATGGACTTTCATCTTGGCTTTGGCTACATTAGGATGTGCTATTGGTTTAATAATAATTGGTAGTTTAAAATTTGAAGTTTTAGAAAATAATGCCTCTATACTAAAAACAGAAAAAATAGAGTTTGATATGCAGGATTATACTTTTATTGATACTTTTGGAAAAGATATTAATTATGTAGAGGCTGATAATGAAAACATAAAATTAGAAGCCAAATTAAACAAATATTGCGATTTAAAATACCAAATTCAAAACAGTCCGCATGGAATTTTAATATGGTCAGACTGTACTAAACCTATGAAAATAATCAAACAATTTATTAATAATTTAAATAATAAAAAAATTATTTCTTTAAATAACGATATTCAAGACATTACTATCTATGCTTCTAAAGAAAATATAGCCAAGATTAAAAATAATGAAGCAAATTATTTTAATAAATATTAAATAATAACTCCAAATATTCATCTTTATTGACGCAATAAGCCAATTAGCTATAATGGAACTATCAAGTAATAATTTAATTACTGAGTAGAAACAAAATAAAATTAATAGCATTTTGAATTTAAAACTAATATTTTTAATAAAATGTTAGTTTTTTTCATATGAATTAGAAAAGGGGAGAGGAGTTTATGAAAATATTAATACCTCTACTAATTTCATCTATTGCTGGTCTATCTACCGTTTTAGGTGCTTTAGTTATATTTTTTAAAATAAAAAAACAAAATATTAGTAAATTTATAACATTTTGTTT
>CANRAC010000107.1 GCA_947628495.1 uncultured Bacilli bacterium | reverse complement strand
CATTTTTTAGGTTTTTACCTTTTTATTTGAATTATAAGGCTTTCTTTTTCATTTCTCCCCACTTTGGAAACACTATCTTTCAATTATTAGGAATTGAAAAGTCTAAAAAAAATTGCTAAAATAAATAATAGAATAAAATAAAAAGGGGCATTTAGTATGAATAATACAAATAATGAGGTCTTACAGATAGCTTTAGCAGATATTATTCCTAATCAATTTCAACCACGTGTGAATTTTGACGAACAAGAACTTCAAGAACTTGCTCAATCTATCAAAGAACATGGAATAATACAACCCTTAGTATTAAGAAAGATGGGAGCTAAATACGAAATCATTGCCGGAGAAAGACGTTATCGTGCCGCTGGGATGGCAGGATTAACAACTGTTCCCGCTATTATTTCTAATATCGATGATCAAACTAGTGCTGAAGTAGCTTTAGTTGAAAATGTTCAACGTAAAGATTTAACGGCTATTGAAGAAGCGAGAAGTTATAAAAATATTTTAGATAAAGGTTATTTAACTCAAGAACAATTAGCTAAAAAAATGGGTGTATCTCAACCAGCTATTGCCAATAAATTGCGCTTATTAAATTTAGATGAATCTGTACAACAAGCTCTACTCAATGGACAGATTTCGGAAAGACATGCGCGTAGTTTATTAGCTGTGGAAAATAAAGATAAACAAAAAGAATGGTTAAATAAAATTATTAATGAAAGACTTACAGTAAGACAACTGGATATGGAAATCAAAAAATCAGAACAACCTGCGGAAGCAGAACCTTTAATTACGATTACTCACGATGTTAATGAAATAAAAGCTAATGCTGCGGATATTGTTTCCCCTAATACTGGAGCGGGAAATACTTTCTTCAACTTTGATAATCAAGCCCCTAGACCTAGTGCTGCTCCTGTTGATGAAAATAAACCGCAAAATAAATTTTTCAACTTCTTAGAAGATGAATCAGCGAATATGAATACTTTAACAGGTGATGATTCTATATTTAGTAGTACGCCTAATCCTATTCCAAATGCGCCAACGGCTCAACCAATTCCCCCTGAACCAGCTCCCGAACCAAATAAATTTTTCAATTTACCACCACAAGAGCCTGTTCAGCCGCCAGTAGAACCTGTTCCTGCTGATACACCAGTTATAGATTTACAAGCTTCTCAACCTAACGAAGAACCAGAATTAGAGACTTTATTTGATCCAATGGATCAGGTAGAGTTGCTTGATCCTAATTATGAAGCTAAACAACAAGAAGAAGCAGGACTAGACTTAAAGAGTGCTATTAATAATACACGGGAAATAATCGATGGTCTAAAAGAAAAAGGCTTCAATATAGATAGTGAAGAAGTAGACCTGGATAATGAATATCAAATTATAATCAAAATTAAAAAAGATACTACTCTATAGTAGTATTTTTTGATACTAAAATTTCTTGATTAGCTCCAGGTTCAGTTCCTTTAACAAAATAGAAAATATTCGAATTTTTACTATTGGTATCATCTTTACCAGTTATGGCATTTAACGGCAAACCAATAATATTTTTCGGAACATCATACCAAGTATTATCTTGATTATTAAGCAAAGTCTCGGTAGTTTCTAACCAAATTTTTTTAGAAATTTGACCATCGCTTACTTTTACGGGACTGCTATCATCATAACCATTCCAGACTAACATTAAATGTTTTTTATTATAACCAATCATCCAACAGTCACTACCAGTGGACCCAGTTTTAATTGCATATTTTTTCGTAAGGCTAGAAGCTAAGGACATAACGGTAGGCGAATTATAATCTATAAAAGCACTATTATAAGTAGAGGTTAATAATTCATTTAAAATATAAACATAGTTTTCATTTAAAACTAAATCTTTTTTATTTTTATATTCATATAATACATTTCCATTTAAGTCTTCTACTTTTTTGATAAAATGAATGTTTCTTTTATAACCGCCACTAGCTAAAGTTGTATAGGCATTAGCAAAATCAAGCATGGACATTTCGGAAGTTCCTAAAGGTAAAGAAGCATTTGCTTTTAGTTTTTCAGTAATCCCCATTTTATGAGCAGTATCTACTAAAACATCTTCACCTAAAAACAAGTGGGTTTTAACCGCATAAATATTATCAGAATAAGATATAGCCGCAGCCATAGTTATTTCCTTATTAGCATACTTATCATTATAATTTGAGGGGGCATAAGTTTTATCATTAGCTAAACTAAATGTAGTTGGAGCTGATAAAAAAGTAGTAGCAGCAGTAAAATTATTTTCTAAAGCCGCATAGTAGAGAATAGGTTTCATTGTCGAACCAACCTGTCTTTTAGAACTAATTGCCCTATTGTATTGACTTTTAGCATAATCATATCCTCCAACTAACGCTGAAACTCCGCCATTTTTCGGATTAATAATAACACTAGCTACTTGCAATGAAGAACCATCCATATTATTTAAAATTGCTTTTTCCAAAGTTTCTTGGGCTTGCAAATCTAAAGTTGTATAAATTTTTAAACCCCCAGAGTCTATTAAAGACTTCGGGATATTATCTAAAGTTTTAAGTTCACTTAATACTGCATCTTGATAATACATTAAAGTTTGTAAGTTATTAGTTTTACGTTCGCCGATGATTTCTAAAGCATCATAATTTAAACTATCTTTTTCTTTTTCCGTAATATATTCATTATTAACCATAGCCGTAGCTACTAATTTCGCTCTTTTCACAGCCTTTTGAGGGTTGCTAACCGGATTATAATTGTTGGGACTTTTCGGAATACCTGCTAATATGGTAGCTTCTTCTAACGATAAATCTTTAGCACTTTTATTAAAATAATACTGACTAGCATTTTCTACTCCGTAATTTCCTTGGCCATAGTTAATAGTATTTAGATAGCCCTCCAAAATTTCTTCTTTCGAATAGTGCATTTCTAATTCTAAGGTCAAAAAAGCTTCTTCAATTTTTCGTGACCAAATTTTATCAAAGTCTAAATACATATTTTTAATATATTGTTGGCTAATCGTGGAGGCGCCCTGCACAATGTCTCGATTTTTTAGATTACTAAGCATAGCTTTAGCGATTCGTAAATAATCAAAACCTTTATGTTTATAGAAGTTTTTGTCTTCAATACTTATAACAGCATTAATTAAATTGGGGGAAATATTTTCTAAGTCTACCCATTCTGTAGTTTGAGAACCTTCATAAACCATTTTATCAGCCTTATCATAAATATAAAATTGATTAGAACTTTTTAACTCGATTTTTGGACTAAAAAAAGCATAAGTGTATAAGCTAATTATGGTAATAATTCCTAAAGCACATAAAAAAATACAACTTTTAATAAAAAAAGAAAGTTTTTTCATATTCTCACCTGTTTTTATTATGAAAAAAGTTTGCAAAAATATAAGTGATTTTTATTGTCATTATCTACATACCATGTTATAATGGCCTACAAGACTGAAGGTGATTTGTTGACTTTCAATATTGAGGTTACTTTATTTAAAGATGATGTTAAAGTTTATGAGAATAAAAATGTTAAAGGACAATATAATAAGGCTGATCAAACTTTAACTTATTGGGATGAAGTCTTAACCAAAATTACAATTAATGAGCAAGAGTTAATTTTTGCCAGAATAGATGATGAGTATAAATTTTCTTTAAAAATTGGTCAAACAAATTCTTGTGATATTTATCTCCAAAAAGAAGATTTGCTTTTAAATATCGAAGTGGAAAAAGCCTCATATAATAGGGGAGAAAACTATATAGAAATCATTTATAAAATTGAAAGTGATGATGCCTTAAATAAAGTTGTTATTGTAAAGAATTAAAAATAATAGAAAAAATTAACACAATTATCTAAAAATATCGTATAATGT
>CANRAC010000106.1 GCA_947628495.1 uncultured Bacilli bacterium | reverse complement strand
GTATAAATGTTTTACCTAATGATATGCCTGAACATGTTGATATTGAAGATAGACATTTTACTATTAGAAATGAATCTAATTATAACTTAAAATATCGTTTAGTTTGGACCAATGTTTCTAATGATTTTCAAACAGATCATTTGAAATATAAAATTACAGGAACTGAGGGAGGAATTAGTCAGGATTTTCAGCCAGTACCTAAATCTAATGGTGTAATTCAAAGTAGTATAACTATTCCTGCTCATGTTACGCAAAGCTATACCTTATCATTTGTTCTAGAAGGTACACATACTGAACAAAATATTGATGCCGGACGAACTTTCGTGGGAGTTGTAATAGCGGAGATAGATGAACAATAGATAAAATTCTATTGTTTTTTTAAGCAATTTAATTGAAATTTGGGAAAAATCATATATAATATTAAATTGTTTAGGGGGATTTAGGGTGACAAGAGAAGTAAATAATTTTTTAAACAAATTGCAAAAAGAAAATTCAGCTCAACACTTTTTGTTTTTAAAATTTTATTTTTATCCAGAAACATTTTTAAATAAAGATGATCAAGGTAATAATTTTTATAAAAATTCTTATTTTAAATTCTTGATGCATAACAATTTTTTAGTTTTTTTAGAGTTATGTTTTAGTGATAAACATTTTCAAACTAAAATGAACTTTAATCTGCTTACGGAAATAAAAAATATGTTGCTCGATTGTTTATTTTTTGTGGAAAACTATAAAAAAGATTTGGAAAATAAACGATTACAAAAATGGTTTATTAATGATGAAACGGTAAATTATTGGCACCATAAATACACTTATTTTGATTTATGGCAATTAAAAACTTCTTTTAAAAAAGTAGAATGGATGTATCAATTGGGCCTAAAAAAGCAAAAGTTAGATATCAAAAAATTAAATCAGTTAATATTTAAAATTAATATTCAAATTGAAAATCATTTTTATAAATCTATCTATCCTGTAGATGCTCGCAAAAAAATATTAAATAAGATAATAAATGATAATTATGAAAATGATTATGATACTTTTTTAGCCAGTCATAATGGTCATAGTCAGGAAATGTTATTAACTATTGTATGTGACAATGAATTTTTAAATATATGTGAAGAGTTTTTAATGGAACAAAATTTATCAAAAGTTGTATTAAATAATATTATCGATATTTTAGAAGTTAGTATTGCCTTTAAGACAATAGATTATAGTTTATGTCGCGATTTTGTGACCCAGTATAAAAAAATTCCGAAAGATAAATTAAGAGAATTTGATTATCAAAAAGCAAGATCATTAGTAAAAGCATTCAAAGCCAAAGATAAACCTTGTATTAAATTAATTAAATTTTAACTATGTCAATAATATACATTTTATTTGACTTTTTTTTACTGGCAAGAGTATACTTTATTATAGAGATAGGATTTGAAGAAAAATGAAAAAAAGAGTTTTAAGTGCTGCTATCTTAATTGCAATTTTTGTCCCTCTTATAATTATAGGAGGAATACCTTTTAAAATTGGAGTAGGTATTGTAAGTATTTTAGCATTTAAGGAAGTTATAGATTTAAAAAAGAAAGAAAAGAATTTACCTAGTATTATGAAAGTATTAGGAATGATAAGTTTACTTATATTAATTTTTGCTTCGAAAAATGATTATTTGTTAAACTTAGGGCTTTCGTTTCGAACTATGGGCGTTTTATTAATTTTGCTTTTAGGTCCTACTATTTTTTATGGTGCTAGTGATAAATATACGACAAAAGATGCATTTTATTTAATTGGGTGGATTTTACTATTAGGAGTTTTCTTTAATATATTAATTGTTTTAGTTGATTATAACGTTTTATTATTAGTATTCTTGGTATTAATTACTGTATTAAATGATACTTTTGCTTTAATATTTGGAAAATTAATTGGCAAACATAAATTAATAGTTAATGTTTCTCCCGGCAAAACATGGGAAGGAAGCCTTTGTGGTGTTGCTTTAGGAACCTTTGTAGCTGTTATGTTTTATCTAAATTTAATTAGCTCTAATGTTAATGTTATAAAGTTATGTGTATTTGTGGCAATATTGTCTATTATTGGCCAAATAGGAGACTTAGTTTTTAGTAAAATTAAAAGAGAAGCTAAGATTAAAGATTTTTCTAAATTAATTCCTGGTCATGGAGGAGTATTAGATAGATTAGATAGTCTAATATTTGTAGTTATAGCATTTTTAATAATGTTTACAATATTATAAGGAGGATTTATTATGTGGTTTGTTACTTTAATTGTTTTAATTCTTATTTTAGGTCTATTAGTAATGATTCATGAATTTGGCCACTTTCTTTTTGCTAAAAAATGTGGGGTTCATATTTATGAATTCTCAATTGGTATGGGACCTATCTTATTTAAAAAGATTAGTAAAAAAGATGGAATTCAGTATTCGGTAAGAGCCCTACCTATTGGGGGATATGTTCAAATGGCAGGAGAAGTTTCCGAAGATGATAAAAATATACCTAAAGAAAAATTTATGTGTAATAAAACCGGTTTTCAACGTTTTTTGATTTTAGTTGCAGGGGTAACTTTTAATTTCGTTTTAGCCTTTGTTTTATTATTTTTATCGGCTTTAATCTGGGGAAGTTCTTCTTTAGAACCAGTTGTCGGTAAAGTAACAGAAGGGTATCCAATAGAAAAAGCTGGAATTGAAAAAGGCGATCGCATAATTGCTGTTAATGATAAAAAAGTTAATACTTGGGATAAAGCTCAGATTTTATTAAATATCAAAAGTAAAAACGATTATTACACTTTCAAAATTGAAAAAACTAATGGTGATATTAAAGATTATAAAATAAAACCAGTTACGGAAAAAGATGAAAAAGGTAATACTCGAAAAGTGTTCGGAGTCCAAATTGATACTACTAAGAAGTATGGTTTTGTGCAAGCTTTAAAATATGCCGTTTTGAAATTTGGGGCTGTCATTGATTCAATGGCTATCGTAATAGTTAATTTATTCACAGGTGGATTAGGCCTTAGCTCTTTATCAGGTCCAGTTGGTATTTATGGAGTTGTTGGAGAGAGCTTAACGGTAGGTATTCAACAAGTAATATATTTAATTGCATTTTTGAGTATTAATTTAGGATTTATTAATATATTACCTTTTCCAGCATTTGATGGGGGTAGAATATTGTTTTTAATAATTGAAAAAATAAAAGGTAGCCCTGTTAATTCTAAAGTAGAAAATGCTTTCCACACAGTAGGGTTCATATTATTACTTCTTTTGATGATATATATAACCTTGCAAGATATCTTAAAATTGTTTTGACAAAACAATTTTTTTTTACTATAATTTATCTAGAATACATGAGTAGGGAAGTGCAGTAAATGAGCAGTACAAATATGGTTGTAAAATATTGTCCTAATTATTATAAAATTACGGAGTTTGAATTTTTAGAAAGTGATTATATTAGTGAAAGATTAATAGGATTCTATAAAAAGTATGTTTGTAATATTGATTTAAATAATCCTGAAGAAATTAATAAGGCCACTTGTGTTGATAATATTATTTCTAAATATATTGATGATTATACTTTTCGAAATGAAATGAAAAAAGAGTTATTACAAGTTAGAGTAAAAAGTACGGTTACAAATGTTTTAAAGGTTATAATTGATAACATTATTAAAATTTTTGAAAGATATCAAGAGGGAATGACCCGTAATATTTATATAGCTCGTTGGATTTAATAGTGGTTTATAAGCCCTATTTTTTTTATAATTTTTGTTGTCAAAGAGGTAATTATTTGTTATAATCATATTGCTTACTTTTTATGGCGGTGTAGCTCAGTTGGCTAGAGCACTCGGTTCATACCCGATAGGTCGAGGGTTCGAATCCCCCCGCCGCTACCAAA
>CANRAC010000105.1 GCA_947628495.1 uncultured Bacilli bacterium | reverse complement strand
TTTTACCTCCTAAAGAAAAAAACTAAGGTTTTTCTATTTCCATAGTTTCTAATAATTGTTCAAAATCAGTGGCCTGCATCAAAGAATTAGCATCTTTATGAATAAGTCCCCCATCAACTAGTTCGTGATCTTTATAATAAAGAATAGTGGGAACACTAGTTACTTTGTCTTTAGAAAGATTTAAGACACTGTTAATTTCTTCTAAATACCCTTCATTGTTTTTGATATTATCGATGTTAAAATAATAAAATTTATCTTGTAAATCATATTTACGAATAATCTTTTTTAAATCTACTTCCATATCATATATATTTTTATCATTCGTATAACTTATATATAAGAAATATTCAGATGGTGCCTCCGAAAAAACATCAGAAAGTTCATCTAAACTATTTATTTCATTAGATATAACATTAGATGATATTAAATAACTCTTCGTAATTTTTTCATTATTAAATACTTCGTACCATTTAAAAATATAAATAGTTAATAAAATAACTCCTATAAATACTAATAATGCTATTACATAATTTTTAGCTGGAACTTTTCGTTCTTTTTGAGAATTAGCCATCTAAATCATCATACCTTTCTTACAATCTAATCTTATCATAATTTAAAATCTTTTAAAAGATTATTTCGTATATAATATATGTTTTTTCATTTAAAATAACTCACTATGCTCCCCCGTCGCAATTAATAGGAGTATAAGTGAGTTATCAATAAATTTTATGAAAAAACATTATAAAGATGTTTAATAACCTTGTTTTTTATACATATCATATAATTCTTTAAAACGATTAAAGTGGACAACTTCTCTTTGACGTAAGAATAGTAAAACACTGATGATATCTTTATCAGTTGCTATATTGATTAAATGTTCATAAGTAGCACGCGCCTTTTGTTCAGCAGCCATGTCTTCGGAAAGATCGGCAATTGGATCTCCGACTGCATTAAAATAGGCAGCTGTAAATGGTACTCCATTGGAATCTGTTGGATATAAGTCTTTACCATGTTCTGTATAATTAGTTCCAATACCTGCATCCATTAATTCTTCAATTGTAGCATCTTTAGTCAATTGATAAATCATACTACAAATCATTTCACAGTGTCCGAATTCTTCCGTAGCTATATCATTAAGTAAAGCTTTTCCCTTATCATCAGGCATAGCAAATTTTTGCGAAAAATAACGCAATGCAGCGGCAAGTTCCCCGTTAGAGCCCCCAAATTGGGTAATTAAATATTTCGCCATTTTTAAATCTTTTTTCTTTAAATTAACAGGATAATTTAATTTTTTTTCATATTTAAACATTAGATATTACCTCCTTTTTCCCAAGGCCAAGAGGCAAGCCAATTATAATTTTTTCCAGTTACATCAGTAATACATAAAGGTCCAACCATATTAATATACTCTTCTTTATAACGATTAGCCTCTGCTATATATTTTTTAAATAAATCAAACATTTCTTTATCTTCTGGATGTAAGTCTAAGTATAAATTTAAATCATTTATAGCAAAGTCCAACTCCATTATTTTAAGTTCCACTTCTTCTTTAGTATTTTTTGGAACTATAGTAGCTATACTGTAATTTTTATAAGGATCAAATTCATCTTTAAACATATTTCCTCTTAAAAACCCTTCTTTAGCACTATATAATTTATTAGTCGTTTTCTCCCCTTGTGATGGCATGGGAATATTTAAAAATGTTAAATCCATGCCATAGTTATCATTAAAATCATTAGTTTCAAATAACATACTTTTTTCCTCCCAAAATATACTATGAACTTTAGATATTTTAGAAGTGTGCGTTTGTCCTTTAAAACCTAGATGTACCTACATATTGTTAAAATAGCATCGATCATAAAAGCACAAAATACTAAAGCAGTTAATAAAAAAGGAATTTTAGCAATGTATTTTTGCAAAAAAGGCTGAATGACATAACCGATTATAATTGCTCCTCCACCCCATCCTAAAGATGTTTCAACGGCAATATATTTAGTAATATGCAAAGGCAAATTACTATAATTCCATAAAGTCTTATGAAAACACTTGTCTAGTAACACACCGCCAATTTGTTCTAAAATTGTTAAAATAATTACAACGCTGATAAAATATAATATTATTTGAATCCCTTTTTTTAAATTAAATTTTTCTAAAATTTTTTTGATGCCTAACATTAGTAAAACGCCAAAACCATAAATGGGCGTCCATGGGCCATATAAAATGCCACTTCCTGGTTTAATATTTAAGATTAAATCCACTATCACTTCAAAAAGGTGACCCATAATTGAATAAATTAAAAATATATTTATAAAGTACATAATCTCACCATTATTAATATGGTATTTTTTTAAAAGGCTATGTCTTTTTTAGTAAAAAAATGCTATGATTATAACAAGAAAAATATATTTGAAGAAGGAAAAAATTATGAAATGTCCAAGATGTAATACGAATGTATTAGGTAATGTAGCTAAGTGTCCAGTATGTAATATGCCATTATTCCCAGATAATCAAGCCGAAATAAAAAAAGAAAATCAAAATCATAATGGTATTTTAGATCAAAGAGATTTAGATAATTATACCAAAAACATTGAACTATATAAAACTAGAAATAAAACGCCAAATATTGCTATTCCCATTATTATAATTTTATTGATAATTATCGTTTTAATTATCATAGCTTTTAGTAAATTTATAGGTTAAATAAAAAGAAAATGAATCAAACGCCATAACTCATTTTCTTTTTTTTCATTAATAATTTTCGTAAAAAATCCACCGGAATAACTGTCATTGCAACAATAATCACAAAGGCAAATTCCGCCCATTTTAAACCGTATGTTCTAAATAAATCGCCACCAAAATAAATTAAGTAAATTTGCACAAAGATAATAAGGAGAAAGGTTGCTAAAAAGACTTTGTTTTTCATAATATTGGCAAGGAGATTTAGTCTTTCGGTTCGGGCATTAAAAGCATTAAAGATACTCATAAAGATAAATAGCGCAAAGTAAGCGGTCATTAAATAACGAGCATTATCACCAACTCTAATAAAATCTTTAATAAATGGTAATTTTAAAAACAAAATACATAATATTGCTGAGTAAAAACCGGTAAATAATATTTCTGTATACATATAACGATTGATAATCGGTTCATCTTTTCTTTTCGGATGTTCTTGCATGTAATCAAGAAGTGGCGGTTCAAAAGAAAATGCCACGCCCGCTAAAGTGTCCATAATCATATTAATCCAAAGCATTTGCACAATTGTAATTGGGGTATTAATTCCAATAAATGGTCCCACTATCGATAAAGTAACAGCACAGATATTAACAGTTAATTGAAATATAATAAATTTTCGAATACTTTTAAAAATAGTTCGGCCAAATAAAATAGCTTTACTAATTGATAAAATATTATCATCCATTATAACAACATCCGCCGCACTTTTGGCCACTTCGGTTCCACTTCCCATCGCAAAACCGACATCACATTTTTTTAAAGCTGGTGCATCATTGACACCATCTCCGGTCATTCCCACTACTAAGTTTAAAGATTGTCCTATTCTAACTAAACGACTTTTATCACTTGGTAAAGCCCGGGCAATGATTTTTATCTTAGGTAAAAGTTTACTTATTTCTTCATCTGACAAACTTTTTAAATCTTTGCTTGTTAAAATTAAGTCTTCAGGACTTTGAAGTAAATTAATTTCTTTGCCAATAGCCATGGCTGTTTCTTTGGAGTCTCCAGTAATCATAATCGTTTGAATATGCGCGTCGCTAACTAACTTTAAGCCTTCAATTGATTCGGAGCGTATTTCATCTTTAATTAAAATAATCCCTACTAATGTCAAATTCTCAAAATAATTAATATCGTGTAGGTCCTCATTAATAGCCATTACCAAGACCCGTGTTCCTTTGCTAGTTTCTTTTTGAATTAAATTTAAGATAGCACTTTGATTAGTTAATACTCTTTTATGGCCATCTTCTTTATAATAATATTTACAATACGGTAAAATTTTTTCTTGAGCTCCTTTAATTAAAGC
>CANRAC010000104.1 GCA_947628495.1 uncultured Bacilli bacterium | reverse complement strand
TTTATTTTATCTTTGTTTTCATAGAAGTTTTGATTTTGACCTTCGGCAATTACTTTATTTTTCCAATTCTGATATTTAGCTGTAAAGATGGAATATGTATGGCTAGAGTCCGCATAATTTTGTAAATCTTTAGTTGTAAATTCATTATTATCTCCTACAGAAGTAAATAGAAAATCAATTAAATAATTTTCAGCTTCTGATAAATTATCTTTGTTTTTTAAAATGAATTTGTATTCTTTATTTTTCTTTTTGCTAGCTATTTCGCTAACTTCAATATTTTTTTTATAAATTAAATTCATTATAGAAGCACTCATGGCATTAGGAGTAATAGAACGGTGTAGCAAATAATCAATGACTTCAACATCATAATCTTCAATAAAATCTCGATAATATTTGCCTTTAAAATCGCTTTGATATTCTCTATCATGTTTAATATAAATATATAGCCATAATGCTATTAAACCCGCTATATAAGCAGCTACAATTCCCATAATCAAATAGTAAATTAATCTAATTTTTGCTCTTTGGGCATTTGCTTCATCAGCTCTTTTTTCTTCTACCGCAATAATTTTGGCTAGAGCGTCTTCATTAGAATGATTCATAAAATCAGGAATTTGAATGAGCGATTTATCAAAAGTTAAACGAATATCAAATCCTGTGTTGGCTTGTAAATTTTTCGCACTTGCTAATACACCAATTGGTTCTTTATCTTCATTTTGATATTTTTTAATTTCGCCAGTTAACGGTCCGTGTGCCCAAATGCGAAAATTATCCGACGTATCAGAATATGGTAAAATTACTTGCACTTGCACATTACCAATAGGATCACTAAATTTATCACCAACATAAGGATAATATAACTCAGCTACATCATTATGCATAACAACAGCATTAGTGATTACATATTCTAAATAAAAAGCTACTCTTCCATTATTAGAAGGACTATACATTCTAACATTTTCGCCATCATCAGTTTTTTCAATCGTATAAACGTTCTTATCACCTAAAGAAGCTTTACTTACTTCCTCCGCAAAAGAAGTACTATTAATATTTTGCATAGTCTTAAAATCAACATTATCTCCTACTTTAAAGGTTGCTACTCTAAGATTTTCTAAGCTACTACCTCCATAAATAGAACTTTTTTCAAAGTTAATTTTTCCAGCTTCCCATTTTGGTAAAGAACTATTTTTATAGATAATATCGCGTTGGTAGCCATTAAATGTGCCATCTAAGACTAATAATTCTTTTATTTTAATACCTCCGGCAATTTCAACTTCCGAAGAAATATAATAATCTGTTATATTATAATCAACCTCGGCTTTTACTACTAGAGGCACTATCAGTAATAATAAAAATAACCCTATTTTTTTCATTTGTTTTCACATCCTAAGAAAATTATATCATTTTCAATTTTAAACTTAAAGGACTAACCGATTTTCATTCCGTTTTTTACTCTTTGTTCGGGACTTAATAAAATTACTCCGTCATCTGTATATATACCTAAAACTAAAACTTCAGAAAGAAAATTAGCTATTTGTTTTTCAGGGAAATTGACAATAGCAATTACTTGTTTATTATCTAAATCTGTTATCTTATAATTTTCAGTAATTTGAGCAGAAGATTTTTTTAACCCAATTTCATTACCAAAATCAATAACTAACTTATAAGCTTTCTTTCGCGCTTCTTTAAATTCTTCGGCTTTAATTATTGTCCCTACTCTAATATCAAATTTTAAAAAATCTTTAAATTCTACCATATTTCTCCTTTAAAAAAGTAAATCATAAGATTTACTCTATACTTGCATTAATTCTTGCTCTTTTTCTTTCGCTTTATCATCAACAATTTTATTGTATTTATTAATTAATTCTTGGACATCTTCCATCATATTTTTTTCTTCATCTTCAGGAAGTTCTTCTTTTTTGATAGTTTGGTTAGCTTCTTGACGAATATTTCTTAAAGCTACTTTTGCATCTTCAGCCATAGCTTTTACTTGTTTTACATAATCACGACGACGCTCTTCAGTTAAATCAGGTACTGTTAATATAACAACTTCACCGTTATTAGTTGGTGTGATGCCTATATTAGCTTCGTTAATAGCCCTTTCAATATCTTTTAATACATTCCTATCAAAAGGTTTAATAAATAATTGCTTAGCTTCCGGTACAGTAATATTGGCTAGACTATTGATTGGAGTCGGAGTGCCATAATAATCTACCATTATCCCATTTAACATCGCCGGATTGGCTCTTCCAGCTCGAACATTAGTAAATCTAGCTTCCATATTTTCAAGGGCTTTTTGCATTTTACTTTCTACTTCATTTATTGACATTTTATCTCTCCTTATATAATTATATTAGCATAGTTTAGAAAAAAATGATATTAATAATTAAAATCATCAATATCATCTAACATAGCAAGTTCATCTTCTAAAGTTTGTTTTAGTCTTTTTTTCACTAAATTGGTGCGATGCATTAAAGCTTGATTTTCAGTTTCAATTTTTTCAGATTTAACAAGGGCATTATTTACAATTCTTGAAGCATTAGCTTTGGCTTCATTTATAATACTATTTGCTTCTTCCCGAGCTAATCTTTTCATTTGACTAGCGGTTTCTTCAGCCATTGCCATAGCCCGATTAAAACTATTTTCAATATTTTTATAATTTTTAACTTTCTCTGTTAATTCATTTATTGTTTTGTCTCTATCTTTTAAATTATTTAGCATACTCTCGTATTTATCGGCTACAGTCGAAACAAAAGCATTTACTTCGCTTTTATCATACCCTCTGAAACTAGTACTAAACTTTTTCATGTCTCACCTCGACAAACTTTTAAAATAATCTTCTTTTTACCATTCTACTTCTTCGTCATCTTTTTTACTATCTTTATTATCTTCTGTTATTTTTCCTTGAACATTGACATTTTTCGGAGTACATAAGTATATTCCTACTCCAATTTTTTCCATTGATCCGCCAATTGCATATACTGTTCCACTTAGAAAATCAATAATTCTTTTAGCTTGATCAGATGTAACTCTTTTTAAATTAACAACAACACTATTACGATTTTTTAAATGATCAGCAATTTGCTGACTTTCTGAATAAGCTCGAGGTTCAAGAAGTATCATTTTATTCCCTGTTTTATCGGCCTCTTTTAAAGCGTCTTCTTCACTCATTGCATAAAATTCATCTTCACTTGCTTCACTTTCGGCATCTTCATCCATAAATATTTTTTTTAAGTTTTTAAAAGCCATTATTTATTCCTCCATTGTCTATCTCATATCTTACCATATCATTTTATCAAAAAAAATTAGGTATTTCAATGATTTTCCATTGAGTTTACTAAATTAATCAATTAACAAAAATACCTAATCTCTTAAAAAGAAATTAGGTAGATTGACTTAAGGCTTCGTAAGTTTCTTAAATACTAATCGATATAAAATGTAGCATATATTTTTATATAAAGTCAATACGTTTTTATACAAATTTTGTGTAGCATAACTTCCCTATTGTCAAAAGAAAACTCCATCTTGCGATGAAGTTAGTCTACATTTTCAACCGGGATCACTTATTACTCGCTAGCCACCCGGAAGCGAGAAACATTGTCGACTGGGATTATTTATTCTTCGCTAGCCACCCAGAAGCGAGAAACATTTTCACACTTTTCCAAGTGCAATATAAATATACTTTATTTTTATGAAAATGTCAAATAGTATACGTTAATATTATATTCCCCTTTTTAACTATTATTTACTACTCTTTTCTTTAATAGCGGCTTGTACCACTATTCCATTTGGGATGAATAAGAAAAATTATTTATAAAATATCAAATATAAAACAACTTAATAAATTATATTACAATTAGAGCATTCTCTTGATTTTTTAGAATTTCTCTATGAAATAAAGTATTTAAAATATATATAATAAGAATTTTTATTTTATAAATCACAAAATATCTTTTTTAATGGGTTTGTCAAGAAAAATGTGTAAGTTGAAAATTTCTTTAATTTTATAAAATTGTCAAAGAACATTTCAATTACCA
>CANRAC010000103.1 GCA_947628495.1 uncultured Bacilli bacterium | reverse complement strand
TATTTAATCTCGAAAATAGTTAATAATAAAAATATTAGGCAAATAAATATCTCTTTACATAGTTATGATCCCCAATATCAAATATCTTTAGAAGATTATTTAACTAATATATGTGAAAATGCGAAAAAGCTTAGTGAAAATCAAACAATCATTAACTATCGCTTATGGACTAAAAATAAATATCAAAAAAAGATAGTAACTTTTTTAAATAATTATTATCAGACAAATATTGTGTTACAAAAAGGTTTTAAAATTAAAGATAATATATTTATTGAAGAAGATGAAGAGTTTATTTGGCCCAGTATGGAAAATGATTTTACTTTTTTAGAAGGCGGCTGTAAGGCTTTAAAAGATCATCTTGGTATTTTAGTAGATGGCACAGTTGTTCCCTGTTGTTTAGATAGTGAAGGAATAATTAAACTAGGAAATATTTATCAAAGTGATTTGGAAAGTATTCTTAACAGTCCTTTAGCTTTAGAAATATCAAAAGGTTTTAAAGATAATAAAAGGGTGCATAAATTATGTCAAAAATGTAATTTCCGCCTTAAATAAAAAGTGATATAATAGGAAAACAGGTGAAGTAGAATGGATAAAATTATTATTAAAGGGGCCCGTGAAAATAATTTAAAAAATATTAATTTGGAATTACCGAAAAACAAATTAATTGTTATGACTGGTGTTAGTGGTTCAGGTAAATCATCTTTAGCTTTCGATACGATTTATGCGGAAGGACAAAGAAGATATGTGGAAAGTTTATCAGCTTATGCCCGTCAATTTTTAGGAGGTAGTGAAAAACCGGATGTCGATTCTATTGAAGGACTATCACCTAGTATTTCTATTGATCAAAAAACGACTAATAAAAATCCGCGTAGTACCGTAGGAACTGTAACGGAAATTTATGATTATTTGCGTCTTCTATTTGCGCGTATTGGAACTCCTTATTGTCCTAATCATCATATTCCAATTACTTCCCAAAGCATTGAAGAAATGACAAATAAAGTTATGGACTTAAAAGTCGGAACAAAGATTGAAATTTTGGCTCCCGTTGTGCATGGGGAAAAGGGTACACATCAAGATTTATTGGAAAACTTACGTAAGCAAGGTTACTCGCGCGTTCGTGTTAATGGCGAAGTCATGGATTTATACGAAGATATCAAATTAGAAAAGAATATTAAAGATAATATTGATGTTATTATTGATAGAATTGTTTTAAGTGAAGAAGATCGTTCGCGTCTTTTTGAAGCGATTGAAACATCAACTAAACTGGCTAATGGCAAAGTAGTTATTAATATTATTGGGGATAAAGAGTTAATCATGAGCGAAAACTATGCCTGTGATTTATGTAATTTCTCTTTACCAGAATTAGAACCTAGATTATTTTCGTTTAATTCTCCCTATGGAGCCTGTCCAGAATGTAAGGGAATAGGGGTTAAACAAAATATTAATATTGACCTTTTGATTCCTGATAAAAATAAATCTATTAATGGCGGGGCGATATTACCTTTAACTATTGATCAAAATATTTATTACACATCTTTGCAAACGGCTTGTGATTATTATCATATTGATATGGATAAACCAATCAAAGATTTAACGAAAAAAGAATTGAATATAGTTTTATATGGTTCTAAAGATATTTTAAAATTTAAGTATATTTCTAAAAATGGGAATGTTCGTTATACAAATGATTTTTATGAAGGAATTGTTAATAATTTAGAAAGACGTTATATGGAAACTTCTAGTACTTGGATAAGAGAGTGGATAGAAGGCTATATGACTGAGTCATTATGTCCTGTTTGTCAAGGAAAACGTTTGTCTGATGAGGTTTTATCAGTCTATATTAATAAGAAAAATATTTATGATATGACAGCTTTAAGCATTGATAAATTATATACTTTTATTAGTAATTTAAAATTGACCAAAGAGCAAGCTAAAATTAGTGATTTAATTATTAAAGAAATTAAATCGCGCCTGGAGTTTTTAATTAATGTGGGCTTATCTTATTTAACTTTAGCCCGTAATACGGCCACTTTATCCGGAGGCGAAGCGCAAAGAATAAGACTAGCTACCCAGATTGGTAGTCGTTTATCAGGGGTCTTATATGTCTTAGATGAACCAAGTATTGGTCTTCATCAAAAAGATAATGAAAAATTAATTAAGTCTTTACAAGACATGCGTGATTTGGGTAATACTTTAATTGTTGTTGAACATGATACTGATACGATGTTAGCTGCTGATTATCTGGTAGATATTGGTCCTGTGGCGGGGAAAAACGGAGGTTATATTGTGGCCCACGGTACTCCGGCCGAGGTTATGAAAAATAAAGAAAGTATTACGGGTCGTTATCTTGCTGGTTTAGAAAAAATTGAGGTTCCGGAAAAACGTCGGAAAGGAACAGGTAAATATCTAGAAGTTAAAGGTGCGAAAGAAAACAATTTAAAAGATATTGATGTGAAAATTCCCCTAGGAAAATTAGTTTTAGTAACCGGTGTTAGTGGTTCAGGTAAATCAACTTTAGTAAATGAAATATTATATAAAGCCGTTGCTAATAGTGTGAATAAGGCTCATCATATTCCTGGTAAGCATAAAAAAATTAAGGGTTTGGAAAACATTGATAAAATAGTGCATATTACCCAAGATGCCATTGGGCGAACACCGCGTAGTAATCCGGCTACTTATGTAGGCGTCTTTGATGACATTCGTGAAGTATTTGCTACAACTAAAGAAGCCAAAATGCGAGGGTATGATAAAAGTCGTTTCTCTTTCAATGTTAAAGGCGGAAGATGTGAAGCTTGTAATGGAGATGGCGTCAAAAAAATAGAAATGCATTTCTTACCTGATGTTTACGTCCCATGTGATGTTTGTAAGGGAGCCCGCTATAATAAAGAAACTTTAAATATAAAGTTTAAAGGGAAAAATATTTCTGATGTTTTGCATATGCGTGTGGAAGAAGCCATTGAATTTTTTGAAAATATTCCGAAAGTTAGAACTAAATTACAAACGATGATGGATGTAGGTCTTTCTTATGTGGAACTAGGCCAAAGTGCTCCTACTTTATCCGGGGGCGAAGCTGGACGTGTCAAACTTGCCAAAGAATTGCAAAAGAAACCAACTGGTAAAAGTTTATTTATTTTAGATGAACCAACAACTGGTCTGCATAGTGCCGATATCAAAAAATTATTAGTTATTTTAAATCGAATTGTTGATAATGGTGATACAGTCTTAGTTATTGAACATAATTTAGATGTTATTAAAGTAGCAGACCACATAATTGACTTAGGACCTGATGGTGGTGATAATGGTGGAAACATCGTCGCCGAAGGAACACCTGAAGAAGTAGCCAAAATAAAAGGTTCTTATACCGGAGAATTTTTACAGAAAATTTTATAAATAAAGATGTCTGATTAGGCATCTTTATTTCATAAAAAAATTACTTTTGTTTTTTTCTTTGAAAGTTTTTGTTATAATAAAAATACCTTAAGGAGGATTTATGGGCAAACTACAAAAAATTAGAGATTATCAAAAGTTACATGGGACAGGAAAAACAATTAATTGGCTTTTTAATAATGTTAAATATCGCCTTCATAAGTTAAAAAGTAAGCCAATTGAATTTGATTATCAAGAGTTATCTTTAGAAGAAAAGAAATATCTTATTCCGAAAACGAAAGGAAATGTCTTTATATTTGGTACAGTACCTTTTTATGATATAGGTGGAGGGCAAAGAAGTGCTTGGCTAGCACGAATTTTCAATAAATTAGGATATCAAGTCTTTTATCTTTTTGCCTTTGATTCTAGTGAGTCGAAAAAGTTTAAATTAGAAATTGATTGTGTTATGCACAAAGCCATTAAAAATGTTACTGTTCAAGATATAGAAGAGCATGTGCAAGAAAATGATATTGCTATTTTTGAAGCCCCTTATAAGGGTTTTAAAGATTATGTATTAATGTTTAAACAAAAGAAAGCTCATATTGTGTATGAAAATATTGATAATTGGGAAAGTCATTTAGGTAACTTAGTTTATGATGCTGAAACATTAAAATTAATCTTAACTAATGCGAGTTTATTAACAGG
>CANRAC010000102.1 GCA_947628495.1 uncultured Bacilli bacterium | reverse complement strand
ATACTTAAAGTTCGAACATCCCAACGCCAAGGTTCTCTTTTATAAAAACGCCCATCTTTAGAAGAAAATCTAAAGATTGGACTATAAACACCTAATTGCACGTATCTCGCATATAACTCGGGATCTTCAATACCATCTTTATAACCTCCGATATCATGGCTCCACCATGAAATACCGATATTACTAGCGGAACTATTATAAAAAGGTAAATACTTTAAAGTTTTCCAACTAACAATCGTTTGACCAGAATATAAAACAGGATAACGATGCGCGGCGACATTACCATTACGACTTAAAATTAAACCGCGCTTAGCTGTATTTTCATGACAACTATTAAATTGATAATAATTCAAAGCTCTCAACGTTAACATATCTTCAGGATTATAATAATCTATCCAGTAGAAATCAGTCCCAATTTGAGTTAATGGCGCAATCAACTTTTCTAAATACGTTGTAACAATATATTTATCAAAAACATTAAAAGGAATAACATCTTTATTTACTAAACCTAAATCCGTAGCAATTTCGCTATAAGCTTCTTCATGCGGCATAATTCCCTCTTTTGGATCAATATTAAGACCTAAATAAATCGCGCGTTCATGTAAATAAGTTGTTAAATTTTCCGGATTAGGAAAATTGTCGGGATCAAAAGTAAATCCCGTTTTTAAAGCCTCCGGATTTTTAGGATCTTTAATATGCCAACTATCTCCTAAAAGCATTACACTTAAAGGAATTTCATTACGATTAAAAGCAGTGACTAAATCTTTAATATCCTCAAAAGAATAGGCTTGATTTTTATTCCACCATATACCTAAAGCATATCTAGGTATTAAAGCGGGATAGCCCGTTAAATGAAAGTAATCTCTTAAACATAACCCAAAGTCACGACGATATATAAATAAATAAGTATCAATTCTAATCGCATCCCTTTTAATAAGACCCCCCTCATCATCAACAACTAGAGTACGCGAATCATCCAAAGTCGCAAAACCATCGGTTGAATAAAGACCTCTCTCTAATTTAACATTGCCCTCACTATTATCTAAAGAAACAGCACTACCATTAAAATTACGAGCTTCGGGATGTTTATAATACCAGAATTTATCAGTTCCATTTAATACTACTTTTAAATTAGAATCGGGAGCTACTTTAGAACCAATAAATGGTTTACCTTTAGAATATGACAAAGTAAAGTATTTTGTAATTATTTGTAAAAATTTGTCATCTTCTTTAACTTCCATTTGGGGCACATCAAAATCACGATTAATTACAAGTTCCGTAAGACGATCTAAAAATTTACCATCTTCAGCATATTCAAAGCGAATCAAAAGATCACTTAAAATAGTGATACGATATTTTTCTCCTTTAAAAATTGCTTCTGGCTTACTTAAAGCTTTACTTTGATCAACTTTAAAATATTCTGGTAACTTTGCCATGTTTTCACTCCTCTATTATATCAGTGTATCATTTATCTTTTAATTTTTCTATAGTCCTTTTTTTCTTTGCTAATTATTGACAAAATATTTACTTTTAAAATTTCAATAGCTATTTTAATAAATATATAGTAAAATTAGGAATAGAAAGGAGTTAGCTTATGTACGATGAAGTTTATAACCAAATAATTACCTCTCCAGTGTATTTAACCATTTTATGTCTTGTTGGTATTTATCAAATAGTCGTAATGTGGAAAATATTTACAAAAGCCGGAGTTGCGGGATGGAAAAGTATTATTCCAGTTTATAATACCTATATTCTAACAAAGATTACATATGGAAACGGTTGGCTATTTTTACTACTAATCGTTCCAATCGTTGGCTTTGTCTTTTCCATAATGCTATACATTAAATTGGCTAAAGCATTTGGTAAGGGTACAGGCTTTGGGATTGGTTTATGGTTATTATCACTAATCTTTTTATCAATTCTGGCTTTTGACTCAAGCGAATACCAAGGAGTTCAAAACTAAATTTAAACTGAGGATTAATCAATCCTCTTTTTTTTCTGAAAAATTAATAAATCCACTTAAAAAGATAAATATTATACATATGTATAAAACCGTGCGCATTTTTAAACTAAATAAAAGCATCAAAGAAACAATAATAATTCGCCCTATATTATACAAAATTTCCATATATAAAAAATAACTACTGCCCTCTAAATCTTTTTGCATAGCATACATTTTATTAGTTACACTGGTTTCATATAATTTAATAATGATTCCTTCTATAAATAAAATAATGATAACAAGATAATGATTGGTTATATACATATCGAAAAGCAGAATGCTTGCTAATAAAGTAGTGGATAGTCTTAAATAATTTTTGCTCGGATTATCCATTTTCCTAGAAATAAAATAAATAAAGATAATGCTTGCTAAGCCTGTAACAAAATAAACTAACCCCAAAAAAGAATAAGTATTATCTACATAAATATAAACATATAAAGGATATAAAGTAAAATAAATTACTTTAAATTGTTCTAACAAGAAAAATAGTTTATTTGAATTACTAATTTTTTGATTTACTTTTTTTAATTTAAGAGGTACGGGCTTTTTATTTTGGGGAAGAAAAAAGATAAAAGATGTCCCAATTAAATAAATAATCGTAATAATTATCGCTAATATAACCATTGGTAAATCATCTAAAAAAATAGCGGAAAATACACTAGCTGTCATACTTGCTAAAACTGTGGAAATTAAAATACTACCTACTTTCCGAGCCATTTGTTTTTTAGCTAAAACCAATCCTGCATAGTAATGCCGTCCTAAGTAATAAAAAATATTAGTCAAGCTAGATAAAAAGGCCACGGCTAAAAAATAAAAAATGTTTTTCTGTAAAAGACTTACTAAAAAATACAACGCTACAAATAAAAAGGCACTAATTAAAATGACATATTTATATCCATACCGACGGCCGATTTTAGTGGCTGGAATACATACTAATATATTAATAACAAAGGTTAAAATTAAATAAATTAAAATATCGGTAATACTATAATTTAGTTTATATAAAATAACCGGCATAAAAAGTTCGACCGAGAACTTGGCAAACATTGTAAAAAATATAAATAAATTAAATTTAGCATTATCTTTTACTTTAGGCATGATTAATCACCTTTTTTAGTTTGACCAAAATATTTAAAATAATTATAATAATAACCAGGTGGTATAATGTTTACAAAAACTTTCGATAATAAACGTTATCATACTTTAAATTATTTTTATCAAAACAAATTTAAACAAAAAGTCAGTAAAATAAGTTTAAATGGTAATTTTTCTTGTCCTAATTATCAAAATAATCAAGGTTGTATTTTTTGTTCTTTATCCGGTAGTGGTGATTTTGGAGGCGATAGGCACAAATCGTTAGAAGAACAGTTTTATGATATTACGCAAAAAATGGCCAAAAAGTGGCCCAACTCTTTATACATTGCCTATTTTCAAGCTAATACCAATACCTACGCTCCTTTAGATATTCTAAAAGAAAAATATGAAAGGGTTTTAAAATTACCGAAAGTAGTTGGCCTTGCCATTGCCACAAGAAGTGATGCTATCAGCGATGAAGTATTAGATTATTTAGAAAGTTTAAATAAGAAAACATTTTTAACTGTCGAATTAGGGCTACAGTCAATGCATGATAAAACTTTAAAATTAATTAATCGGGGTCACGACCTTCAAAACTTTGAAGAAATGGTTCAAAAATTAAAAGCCCGTCATATTAATGTCGTAGTTCATATTATAAATGGCCTACCTTATGAGACTAAAGAAGATATGATAGAAACCGTTAAGTATCTAAATAAGTTAAATATTGATGGTCTAAAAATTCATATGCTCTATATTTTGAAGCATACTAAATTGGCAGAGTTATATAAAGAAAAACCATTTCCGGTTTTAACTAAAGAGGAATATATAGATATAGTTTGTGAACAACTAGCTTACTTAAATGAAAATATTGTAATTCATCGTATTACAGGTGATCCAAAGCCAGAAGATTTAATTGCTCCTCAGTGGCTTTTAAAAAAATTCTGTGTCTTAAACGATATAGATAAAGAAATGAAAAAAAGAAACTATTATCAAGGCATAAAAGTTTCTTAAGCTTTTTTACGAACAGTCGGAACAAAATATTTAGCTACTTTGCTTTTATC
>CANRAC010000101.1 GCA_947628495.1 uncultured Bacilli bacterium | reverse complement strand
ACACAACCATCTATAACTTCTCCTAAATTATGAGGAGGAATATTAGTAGCCATACCAACAGCTATACCCATCGTACCATTAACTAAAATATTAGGAAATCTACTAGGTAATATTTCTGGTTCTTCTTCGGTTTCATCGAAGTTAGGTGCGAAGTCAACAGTATTCTTATTAATATCTCTAACCATTTCCAAAGATAGCTTTGAAAGACGAGCTTCGGTATAACGATAAGCCGCTGCTCCATCACCATCTAAGTTACCAAAGTTACCATGGCCATCAACAAGCATATGTCTAAAACTAAAGTTTTGAGCCATTCTTACCATTGCATCATAAATAGAAGAGTCTCCATGAGGATGGTATTTTCCCATTACATCTCCGACAATTCTGGCACTTTTACGATGAGGTTTATCTGGAGTATAACCAGCTTCATACATAGAATATAAAATTCGACGGTGAACAGGTTTCAAACCATCACGCAAATCTGGTAAAGCACGAGCCACGATAACACTCATGGAATAATTTAGAAAACAGGTTTTTACCTCTTTTTCAATATCATTTTCTATTATCTTATCCATTTTTAAAACCTCCTAAACGTCTAAGTTTTCGACAAACTGACCATTTTCTTCAATATAAGTTTTTCTAGGTAATACATTTTCACCCATTAAGTCTGTAAATACCTGATCAGCAGCAATTGCATCTTCTACGGTTATTCTTTTTAAAACACGGTTTTCAATATGCATTGTTGTTTCTCTTAAATCAATAGCATCCATTTCTCCTAGACCTTTAAAACGATTTACCGTAACTTTCGCATTAGCAGGTAATGTCGCACGATACTCAGCTAGTTCTTCATCCGTTAAAACATACTTAATATTTTTACCATAAACAACTTTATATAGGGGAGGCTGAGCAGCATAAACATAGCCACCCTCCACAATTGGTCTAAAGAAACGATAAAATAAAGTTAAAAGTAATATTCGAATATGCTCTCCATCAACATCGGCATCGGTCATAATGACAATTTTATGATATCTTAATTTAGAAATATCGAAATCAGCACCAATCCCTGTTCCAAAAGCCGTAATTATTGTTCTTATTTCTTCATTATTTAAAGCTTTATCTAAACGAGCTTTTTCTACATTTAATATTTTTCCTCTTAAAGGTAAAATAGCTTGGGTTTTTGGCATACGTGCATCTTTCGCAGAGCCTCCCGCCGAGTCTCCTTCGACAATAAAGATTTCGGATTCAGTAGCATCTCTACTTGTACAATCAGATAATTTACCAATCGTATTAAAGGCATCCATAGGTGTTTTACGTCTAGTAATTTCACGAGCCTTTTTGGCCGCTAATCTCGCGCGGGAAGCAACTGTTGCTTTATCAATAATTATCTTAGCCTCTTCTGGATTTTCCATTAAGAATCTTTCAAATCCTTCACTAAATATATCATCTGCTATTTTACGGACTTCTGCACTGCCCAATTTTCCTTTAGTTTGTCCTTCAAACTGTGGATCAGGATGTTTACAAGAAATAATCATCGTCAAGCCTTCACGAACATCATCGCCAGTTAAGCTCTCATCATTTTCTTTTAACAATTTAGCTTTCTTGGCATAATTATTAATAATTCTCGTTAAAGCTCTTTTAACGCCATCTTCATGAGTTCCCCCATCTCCAGTATTGATATTATTAACAAAGGAGAAAATTGAAGAATTGTAAGAATCATTATATTGCATAGCTACTTCAATAATAATATCGTCTTCTTTTCCTTCAATATAAACGATGTCATCATGAATTGGTTCTTTATTTTTATTTAACATTTTTACATACTCGATTATTCCCCCATTATAAAGGAAAACTGCTTGCTTATTTTCTTCTCTTTCATCAATTAATTTAATCTGTAAGCCCTTATTCAAAAAAGCAATTTGTTGTAATCTATTAGCTAATATATTAAAGTCAAACACGGTAGTTTCTTGAAAGATGGTAGGATCTGGTTTAAATATAACAGTTGTTCCTGTGCGATCCTGCGCACATTTATCAATAACTTTTAAAGGCTCTACTGGTTTTCCACCATGTTCAAATCTTTGATAATGAACTTCCCCATCACGATAAACATAAACTTCAAGCCACTCTGATAAAGCATTAACAACACTGGCTCCTACACCATGTAATCCCCCACTAACTTTGTAGCCACCGCCACCAAATTTACCACCTGCATGTAAGACAGTAAAAATTGTCTCAACTGTGGATAAACCGGTTTTTTTATTAATTCCGGTTGGCATTCCTCGCCCGTCGTCTTTAACAGTTATTGTATTACCTTTGCCAATGATTACTTCAATATCATCACAAAATCCCGCTAAAGATTCATCTACCGAATTATCAACAATTTCCCAAACTAAATGATGTAATCCTACAACACTAGTTGTACCGATATACATTCCCGGACGTTTACGAACAGCTTCCAATCCTTCTAATACTTGTATGTTCTCATCATTATATTCAGTTTTCATAAGTAACCTCCTCTATTTGTTCATCTTTAATAGTAAAAATTTTACTATCTTGTAAATATTTTTCATTAATATTATCTAGTTCCGTAGTTGTAATAAATGTTTGGACTTCTCCATTTAGTAACTTTAAAATATTATTTGCTTTTTCCTTATCTAACTCACTAAACAAATCATCTAAAATTAGAATTGGATATTCTTTTCTCTTTTTATAAAAAATCGGAATCTCAGCTAATTTAAAAGCAATTATGGCATTTTTTTGTTGTCCTTCCGAACCATACTCCTTTAAATTATGATCATTTAATTTAAAAACAATATCATCATGATGAATTCCTAAATGAGTCTGACCAAAGAGTATATCTTTATCCAAACTTTTCGTATATAATTCTTCTAGTCCTTTTTTCGTAACTCCTTCATAATCAGTTTCGTAATAAATTTCTAAGCCTTTTAAATTAGTTATTTTAAAAAATAAATCAGCTATATTATCATTAATTTTCTTAATATATTCTTTTCTTTTTTCATATATCTCGAAACCCGTATCAATTAATTTATTTGTTAAAACAGCCAAATATTCTTTCAAAATATTATTACTATTATTAAACATTGTTTTAAGATAAGCATTTCTTTGCTTCATTAATTTATTGTAGTCTTGCAGATATTTTAAGTAAACATTATCTAGTTGCGATATTTCAATATTGAGCATTTTTCTGCGTATACTAGGCGTATCTTTAATAATTTTTAAATCATTAGGACTAAATAAAATTACATTTATTTTTGATATATAATCACTTAATCTGGAAATGTCAGTTCGATTTATTTTTACCTTTTTTCCTTCTTTTGTTAATAATAATTCATATTCTTTGCAGTTTATTTCATCTTTTATTTGGGCAGCAACTTTTAAATTTTCTTGATTTTTTTTAATTAGAATAGAATCATTATTTGTTCGAAATGATTTAGTTAAAGCCAAGACATAAATTGCTTCAACCAAATTAGTTTTTCCCATCCCATTTTTACCAATAATTAAATTAAGATGGTCATTAAATTGTAAATTTGCTCTTTCATAGTTACGAAAATTGATAAGTTTTAAATCTTTAATCTGCATATTGGCCTCTTTTGTGTTTATATATTAAAATAACAGGTATTTGTGTACTCCTATACCTATTAATAATTATATCATAAAATAAGCCTAATTTAAATTATTTTTAGAAAAAATACCGAACTTTTTAACTTTGTTTCCTTTTTCGTAAAATAGACTCTAATCTTGTTGCTCTTAATACTTGATTATTTATTATTTCATAAGAAATATCTATAAAAATTTCGGCATGATTATTAAATATAAGTTTCATTTTATTATCTTTCTTTTCATACTTTTCTAAATTATTTAAGGAAATCCATGAACAGGTATTTAAACGAGGAGAAGCAGTAGGAAAAAAGATAATCTCCTTACTCTCCTCAATAATAATTGGTGCTTTGTGCGTTATACCTGTTAAAAAAGTTGTTCCTAATTTTCTTCCTTCTAGAGTACTACCAAAATATTTACAGCTTTCTTCGATAATAGAATGCACAGTTTTATTAACAATAAAGCTATTCTTTTTTTCATAAACCTGACTTTTATTAGCTTGTGGAATTATGGCTAAAGTGTTTTCATTTATCTCATAATCATTCATAATTTGCCCCCTCGTGATAAAAGATGTTTCTCTTATACCATAAAGAGTTGTCGATAAATGTAGAAAAAAATATAAATAAAGAAAAAAA
>CANRAC010000100.1 GCA_947628495.1 uncultured Bacilli bacterium | reverse complement strand
ACTATTGGTAAATATTCGCAGCAAAAATGGGGACAAACAGCAACTATGTTTGGTATTGCTCTTTTATTTATTATTGGAATTCTTCATTTATTTTAATTAAGCTGTAAAGTAAAGGTTAATTTATTTTATTAAACTATTTTTAATTGTTATAATATAATAAATAAAAGGCCTAGAAAGGGTGGTTTTTATAAAAAGACTAGTTATAGAAGGCAAACATGAACTTTCGGGGAAAATCAAAATCGGTGGTGCTAAAAATTCGGTAGTTGCCTTGATTCCCGCGGCCATTCTTGCTGAAGATGAAGCAGTAATTTATAATGTTCCGGCCATAAGTGATGTCAAGAACTTAGAAGAAATAACTAAATATTTAGGTAGTGATATATCTTATCAAAATGAAACTATCAAAATTAATAATAAAAATTGTCAAAATAAAGAAATAAAAAATGAATTTTCCAATAAATTGCGTGCCTCATATTATTATATGGGAGCACTATTAACTAAGTATAAATATGTGGAAATATCTTTTCCCGGAGGCTGTAACATTGGCAGCCGTCCTATTGACTTTCATTTAAAGGGCTTTAAGAAAATGGGGGCTGAGATTACTCAAGAGGGGGACAAGTATATAATTAAAGCCAAAAAACTGCATGGCGCGGAGATATTTTTAGATGTTGCTAGTGTGGGTGCTACAGTTAATATCATGTTAGCAGCTATTAAAGCGGAGGGTGTTACTTCCATTTATAATGCGGCTATGGAACCAGAAATTGTTAATGTGGCAGCCTTCTTAAATTCTATGGGTGCTAAAGTTAAAGGGGCTGGAACAAGTGAAATTAAAATAGAAGGAGTTTCCAAATTAGGAAACGGAATCGTGGAAGTTATTCCGGACCGAATTGAAGCGGGAACTTATTTAATGATTGGCAGTCTTTTAGGCAAAAACTTAGTAATTGAGGGTATTATTAAAGAACATTTGGAATCTGTTTTAACTAAATTGCACGAAGCGGGAGCCAATTTTGAAATAAAAGGTACAAAAATAATCGTTAATAAAAGTAAAAAATTAAAACCCGTCAATGTACGAACTTTAGTCTATCCAGGATTTCCCACAGATTTAGGACAACCTATGAGTACTCTTTTGACACAATGCGAGGGCGAGTCATTATTTGAAGAAACAATTTACGAAAATCGTATGCGTCATATAAAACACTTAAATTCCATGGGAGCCGATATAAAACTATTTGATAAAAAAGCTATTATTAAAGGTAAGACTGCTTTAACTGGTCGAGAAGTTATTGCTACCGACCTGCGCGCTGGAGCTGCTATGCTTGTGGCTGGCATGATTGCGGAGGGCACGACTATTATTACAAATATCGAACACATATTAAGAGGTTATGAAAATATCGTGGGAAAACTTTCTTCCGTTGGCGCAGTGATTAAAATTGATGAAGTATCATCTTAACAGTAATTATAAATTAGAAAACAGGTTGTTCTGACCGGTAGGGTTGATAATCAACGCTTAGACCGGTTTGGAAAACAACCTGTTCTATAGATATAAATAACACAGAAAACTCGCAAAGTCAATTTTGCTATGGCATTTATATATAAATTATCAGTATATATTTTGAATTTTCGGCATATAATTGTTGTAAAGTTGAACTTTTATGATATAATACATAAGAACGAGAAATTACTATACTATGGATTTAGTATGGCGGAAGGAGGATATATATGAAAGATATACATCCAAAATTAGTTGATTGTAAAGTTACATGCGCTTGTGGAGCAACTTTTACTACAAAGTCTACTGTTCCTGAGTTTCATGCCGAAGTCTGTGATAAATGTCATTCATTTTATACAGGTAAACAACAAGCAAAAAGAACTGGTACTGTAGAAAAATTCAACAAAAAATTTGGTTTAAATCAAGATAAGAAAGCTGCATAATTAAGTGCAGTTTTTTGATTGATACAATTAGACTTTATAGATAGTTTTTGCTAAAATAAAAGTATAAGGGTGATAAAAAATGAAAATAGCTATTGCGACTGATCATGCAGGAAGAGAACTAAAATTAAAGGTTATTGAATATCTTTTACAAAATCATATTGAAGTTCTGGATTTAAGTAAGGTAAATACCCCAACCGATGATTATCCAGATTTTGCTTTTGCCGTAGCCAAAAATGTAGTTAATAAAGAAGCACAATACGGGATCTTAATATGTACAACTGGTATTGGGATTTCGATTGCGGCTAATAAAGTGAAGGGTATCCGTTGTGCTAATGTGCATAATGCTCATGATGCCAAAATGACGAGAGTTGATAACAACGCCAATATTTTAGCTTTTTCATCAAGTTTAGATTTTGAAGAAATAAAAGAAATTATCAAAACTTTTATCAATACTGAATTTTCTTTTGAAGAAAGACACATAAGAAGAGTAGAGAAAATCATAAAATATGAAAATGGTGAATATAATGGATTATAAAGTATATATTTATATTGTTTTTGTCCTTATTAGTGCTTTTGCTTTAAGTGCTGTGAATTTTGAAAAATTTATCAAAAAAAATAAAATCCTCCAAACTAGGATTTTAGTGATGATTTTAAGTTTTATCAGCGGTTACTTATTAACTAATTTTTTAATCGATTTTTTAGAGTTTAGTAAAATATTTCTTGGGTGATGCTATGAAAAATAAAATACTATTAAGTATTGTTATTATTCTTTTACCAATTGCAGTAATTAGTTTCTTTAATACAGAAACTAATTTTAATTTGCCCGAAACTAAACAAGCCCCTCAAGAAAAAGAAAAACATTATACAGTTAAATTGCAACTGAGTGATAAGACCGAAGAGCTTGATTTAGAAGATTATGTAGTTGGCGTTGTAGCCGGAGAAATGCCAGCCAGTTTTGAAATGGAAGCTTTAAAGGCCCAAGCGGTGGCCTCTCGAACCTATGCCATGTATAAAAAATCATTAAATCAAGACTATGATGTTATGGCTACAACTGCTGATCAAGTATATTTAACCCAAGAGCAAATGCAGACTAAATGGCACGATGAATATCCGCAATATTTAGAGAAAATTAAACAAGCAGTTTCTGCAACCAAAAATCAAGTAATCAAATACAATGATGAAATAATCAAATCTTATTATTTTGCCATGAGTAATGGTTATACGGAAGATTGTGTAAATGTTTTTAATGAAACTCAAGATTATTTAGTCAGTGTGGAAAGTGCGGGAGAAAACACTATATCGCCTAATACCATCCAGACTACAACATTTTCCAAAGATGACTTTTGTCAAAAATTAAATTTAAATTGCGCTTCGATTACGATCAAAGATATAAACTACAGTTCTTCCGGACGCATAAATAGCTTAAGTATTAACAACCAAACTTTTAGCGGAACCCAAGTGCGCAGTTTACTGGGATTGCGTTCGACAGATTTTATTATTAAAGTTAAAGATCGTGAAGTGGAAATCACCACCAATGGATATGGTCATGGAGTAGGTATGAGTCAATATGGAGCAAATGTTATGGCCAAAAACGGTTCTAATTATCAAGAAATTCTCACCCATTATTACAAAAATGTCACAATTACCAAAATTTAAAGCATAAAAGCTCAAAAGTTGTCCACACTTATAAGTAGGAAGGTGAGGACATGAAAGTAAGAAAGTTAAAAAAATTTGTGTTACCAACTATTTATACCATTGCCATTGCATCAGTCTTTGTTAGTATTATTTTAATAGGAAGAACTTTAAGTTCTTATACAAAAGAAGATATTAATTCCTATGTTGTTAATGCTTTATTAGATGAAGAGACTACACCTGTTATGAATTTTACTAACGATAAAGCCGTTAAACCTTACACAGCTGAGGATGTCGTAATTAGTAAAAACTTTTACGAAATGGATGCCGATGAAGAAACGCAACAAAAATCTTTAATTTACTATGAAAATACTTATATGCAAAATTCCGGAGTTTTATATAGCTCTGAAAATTCTTTTGACATAGTAGCTGTATTAGATGGTAAAGTAGCCGAAATTAAAGAAGATGAAATTTTAGGTAATGTTTTAGTTATTGATCATGGTAATGAGTTAAAATCAACTTATCAAAGTTTAAATGATATTCAAGTTAAAGTTGGTGATGAAGTTAAACAAGGTGACATAATCGCTCAAAGTGGAGAAAATAAATTAAATAATTCTAGTAAAAATAGCTTGTTATTTGAAGTATATAATAAAGGTCAATTAATTAATCCTGAAAAGTTTTATGAAATGGA
>CANRAC010000099.1 GCA_947628495.1 uncultured Bacilli bacterium | reverse complement strand
AATATTTCGATATACTAGCATTTTTTGCCATTAACACACCAACCTCTCCAATAATATTTTTTTCTTTTACTAAAATAGTTATATATGTTATTTAATAAAGTTAACATATTGTGATAATTAGGAACCGGCATTACTAAGAATGCGGAGATTAAAGCCGGAAGTAATATTAATATAATTAGAAAAATGTTACTAGTTCTTATCACAAATAACAACACTAAAGTTATTACAACCCCTATCAAAAAAATTATTAAATCTATGGGATTGAAAAAACCTAAAATTAATTTCGACTTTTTTGAATTAGCAGGTATTAAATAATTCCCCATTTTTATTCCTCCTATTTTTTATCTTTACCAAATGATATTTTCTTATCTTCCACCATTTTTGTAAAGAAGTCTTGTAATTCTTTATTAGATTTATAATCACCATTAGCTTTTTCTTCAGCAAGAGCTTTAACATATGTTCGATCTTCGGCCGTTTTTGGATTAGCTTGAACATCACTTCTATACTCTTTAAGGACATTTGCAAAAGTCTCTGCTGTATAATTCCCATTAACATCAACAGCCTCTTTAGCCACTTTATAATTTTCATTATTTACTTTTAATTGTTCAATAACTTCTTTATTCGCACGTTTTTGAAGATCTTGATCTATTGTTCTTTCACGCAAGCGATCTTTTTTATATTGACGAGCTAGCTCGGTACTATTTTCTTTAATACCATCTAAGATATAATCAGCCAATCTTTGATTAATACGATTTTGTTCTTCTGCAGCTGATAATATTTCTTTATTTTGAGCTGCTTCTTGACGAACATCATTACGGGCATTTGCTCGAGCGATTGCACTTAAATTATTATACTCGGCACTATTTTCAAAGGCTTGCATTCTTTGTCTAGCTGCTGCTCCTTCATTAGCATCGTATTCGTGACGCAATTGATGAGCTCTATTATTAACTGCTTGCGCAAATGCGGGACTATTTTCGACATTTCTAATTGCTTCATTATAAGCATCTTGTGCTCTACGTAATCTAGCATTTAGTTCTGCATTGTTATTTGGATCATCATGTTGTTGAATATATTCTTGAAGTTCTTGAAGATGTTTTTCTAATGCTTGTTTAGTATTTGTTTTATAAACACTATCTATTTCACGATTTATATTACCAGCTATAGTATTGCCACCAAAAAGGGAATGAGCATATTTATGATCACCTGTTACATCGCTAGAAACAGATTGATATGTATTTCTAAAGCTTCCTTTATGATTTTTCCAACCACTTTGAAGGCCTTTTAAAGCAGCAGCTCTAGTAAGTTTACCACTTCCATCACCTTGCGCTTGGGCCGCCCACATACCGCCTAAAGCTCCACGTACAGCTCCAAAGCCTTTTGCCGGTAGGGAGCCAATTGCATTTAAGCCTCTGACTACTTGTTCTCCACCGACCATTTCTTTTAACTTGTTACGGATATTTAATGAACCAGTATTGATGCTTATACCTAAAGCATCCGAAATTAATTTAGGAGCTTGTTTAACAAACATTAAAACACCTATAATTACTGCTACTCGGGCAAGAGCTTTAGTTCCCCATGATACCGAATTTATATCCATTATTAACGGAGTTTTAATAGACATAAAGGAAATTCTAGTTAAAATCGAATCTTTCCACATATCTTGAACATTCGGTAAATGAGTAATCATAAATATCCCTAAGAATATAATTGCTATTCTAATAAATACTTCGAAATAAGATTGTAAAGTAAATTTAGTCCAACTATCAAACATCTTCTTTTGACTAGGGACTATGCGAGCTAAAATGGGAACGGGTGCAATTAATTGGGCAAAACCTAATTTTGCTGCTCTTAATCCCATATCTATACAATATGAAATCATAATATAGCAAACAAATAATCCCGCAATAGTAGATATAATTATAGAATAATCAATTTTACCTTCATATATAAAGTTAGATAAAAACTTAAACCCACTAAAATCACCTGTTGTTTTAGCATATTGCATAACAGATTTATAATTTAAAGGAGCTTGCAAATTATTAGAACGATTATAAACTAGCATTTCTGCAGCACAAGCCGATGCTGTGGATCCATAAGCATAACCATCACTCATATTATGGCAATCATCATAACTAGCAATTTTATCGAATAAATACTGTTCTTTTGTATTTAAGGAATCTTCCCAATCATCATAACTAAAGTCAACATTGTAATTTTGATTACTATTTGTAAAATAATCAACATCCTCATTTAAAGACTCAGCTTCAATACGAGCTTGATCAACTTTTTCACTATATTCTTCCTCGGTTAAATACGGAGTAAAAAATGCACTATAAACATCAACAGCTATCGAATTACCTGCTAAGTCAATGGAAGTAGAATCTCCTGTAGAATGCCACTTAATAAAACAAGTACCATCACTATTAACTACGTATTGATTGTCTCCTTCTAGAGTATTTAACTTGTCACATGTTTCTTTATCAAAAGAAAGTTCAAGAGTATCAGTAGAAGAAGAATAATTTCCTAAAATTAATTTGCCGATAATATTTTCTTCTAATAAAATTTCTTGAGCTTGATATAAAAAGCCAAAAATTGTGGGTAATACAGCTATTAACACTAAAGATATAACAGTATTTGAAATTATTTTACCCATGGAGCTATCGCCCTTCACTAAAGAGTCGGGATCAGCGATACTTTTTAAAATTGTGTAGGCTAAGAAAAATAACATTATTACCCCTAAAATAACATAAATACGGTTTATAAAGATTTCAAATGTTTCAGTTCGAAAAATTCTGGCACTACTAATTAACAAATATAGTTCATATAGCCAACCAACAAATTTATAAATTACAGAATCAATTGTAACAAAAAATCCGTATATTACATCCCATATTTGTCCACTATCAAACATATTTTTCACCTACTATCTATCTTTTTATTGAATACCACATGTAGAGCTATCTATTACACTTAAAATTAAGTTAACAATTGTTGGTATTAAGAAAAATATTATCCCAAATATTATTCTCTTTAAAAAATTTACATTGGCTTTTTTAAAAGCATCTTGATTCTGAGCAGCAATCGCTTTAGCATAATCTATTACGGAAAAAGCAAAAACTAAAATAACTACAGCCATCTTCATATAATCAAATATTTGTTGAAGTAAAGCCCCTACAGAACCTTCTTCATACTTATTGCCAATTTTATTTCCTAAAAGTCCTTGACAAGTGTTTAAATCTTCATCATTTTGGGAATTTGAAGCTCCATTTTGATTCCCAGTTCCCGTTTCACCAGTTCTTTTAAACTCGCTTCCCCAAATTACATAATTATAATCAGGATTAGATCTTACATAACTGTCAATAAAGCTTTTCGTACTACTGTCCCCAGCATAAATTTGAACATTGCTAGCATTCGCTTTGCCATCACTTATAACTACTCCTAAATACTCTGGACATTCAGAGCCTAAATCGATATTTGATAAATCTACTTTTTGGGTATTTCCTTGAGCATCGACATACTTTAAACTAGTATTAAGATATTTACTAGCCGCCGCAGAGTAATCTTTAGTTTTATTTTCTTTTAAATCATTAGCTTTGAAACTACAGTTGTGTTTCATTAATTCTTTACTAGTGTCTGCAATAGCTTTAGGGCCCAATAATATACCAATTGGGCCAGTACTTATCATACTAGCCAAACCTAAAGTATTAATGCCAACAATGCCGGCATCCGCCCAAGCTGTACAATCAATCTCTGGACCTTGCAAGTTTTCAAAAGTTGCTTTGGCATTGGAATTGGAAGGATTGTTAATAGTCAGCTCGGCATATTCATAATATCCTCCTGATTTTTCTCGGCTATTATAATAACAAGTTTTAGTTTCAGCTGATACTGACGTCAAAAAGCTTAGAAAAGATACACATATCAAAACAAAAACTAATATTTTTTTCACAGTATCACCTAACTTACCCTAAAATTATAACATAAATTTACTTTTTATCATAGTTTTTTAAGGCAAATTATTTTTACATGACAATCAAAAAAAGTAACGATTATTTATTCGTTACTTTCTTTAAGAATATTTTCTAGTTTTTCTAAGGTAATGTTTAGTGATTTGCAGATAACTTCTTTGGCTACACCATTTTTGTAAAAGTTTAAAGCAGCTTCTTTTTGAGCTTTAGCTATACCCTGACCTACATACTCTTCTTCTATTAACCAACTATTTAATTTATCTTTGAGTTCTTTATCATAGGCTGCTGATACTTC